>JBBSPP010000190.1:0-6181 GCA_038258625.1 Chitinophagales bacterium | reverse complement strand
CAATATTCAAAAAAAATACAATACCTCATCGCTTATCATTACGCACGATGTCGATTGCGCGCGTGTTATTTCACATCGGATGATCTTGTTGGTTGATGGCATCAATTATGCCGAGGGCACTTATGAAGAGCTCTCCAATTCAAGCGATCCGCAATCTAAAGCATTTTTTAAACACTAAATTATATGTCACAAGGAAATTCACAAAAGGTAAAAGTTGGGCTATTAGTAGTCGTGGGTACTATTATTCTAGTAGCCGCACTCTACTTTATAGGCTCACGAAAAAATTTATTCACTAAAAATATCAAATTGTATGCGGTTTTTGAAAATGTAAGTGGATTGATTATTGGCAACAATGTGCGCTATTCGGGCATTAATGTTGGTACGGTAACCAAGATCGACATGAAACAAGTAGGTAAGATTACTGTGGAAATGACGATTGACGAAGAAGGCGCTACTTTCATTAAAAAAGATGCCGTAGCCTCGGTTAATTCTGATGGATTGGTAGGAAGCATGGTAATCAATATCGTACCCGGAGAGTCGCAGAAAGCAATGGCGGTTACTACTGGAGATGTCATTCAATCCTACAACGGCGTAAGCACCGATGAAATGATCAAAACCTTAAATTTGACGAATAAAAATGCAGCTTTATTGTCTGTGGATTTATTGAAAATAACCGATCAAATTTTGGGAGGCAATGGTACTTTAGGCACCTTAGTCAACGATACTGTTTTGGCTCAGCGTATTCATCAAACTATTTTAGAGCTTAAGAAAACTTCAGAAGGAACTGGTGTGGCTATGGCAAAAATTAATCAGATTATTTCAAAAGTCAACTATGACGAGAGTGCTGCAGCTGTCCTTTTAAGTGATGTTGAGACCGCCGCTCAAGTAAGAAAAGTATTCGATAATCTTGAAAAATCTAGTGCTGATATTAATAAAGTTACCCAAAACCTGAATGATTATTTAGACGAAATAAAATCAGGCAAAGGTGCGCTAAACCACATTACTCAAGATGAAGATTTTGTGCATGATATTGATTCCACAATGACCAGTGTAAAAGAAGCCGCCGAGAAACTAAATCAAAACATGGAAGCCTTGAAACACAACTTCTTGTTCCGTGGATATTTTAGAAAATTGGATAAGCAGCAAAAGAAAGCGGAGAGATAAATAATTTAAAAATATTGTTTCCAATTATTCTACTGGCACCGATTTGTTTTTTACAGACAATCGCTTTTTAAATTCGATGCTTGGATTTAATCTACTAAGCGCAGATTGCATCTGGGCTTTTATACTTTTTATTGTAAAAGATATATAGTCGGATACCATCTACACCTAGACGGGGAAATTTTTTTTTCAAAAAAGATGAAACAATTTTATTTGCTAAATTTACAATCCTTCATTAACGCGCGAGTCATGCAATATCTCAAATTTATTTTTATCTTATTTTTTATAAGCCTTACGGGTGTAAAAATGTTCGGGCAAACTGCTGCGGATTATTATAAACAAGGGTTGTATTATGATTCGCGCGATGTATTGATCCGGCCGATAGCTGCAAAAAATTATCTGAATGCTATTATGTTAGATTCTAGCAAAGCGGAGTATCACAATGGTTTTGGGAATGTATTATTGAAGGAAAAATTATATGAGTATAGCATTCCTTTTTTTACCAAAGCCATAGCAATTAATCCTACGTATGCTGATGCTTATGCAAACAGAGGCGAAGCTTATTTTGACATGTTTAATTTTGCCGCCGCGCTAGAAGATTTTGAAAAAGCATACACCTACCAAACAAATAAAAATTTGAGAGATTACTACAAGTCCTATTATATTAGACTAGCCAATGATGGTTTGAAAAAAGATAAAAAGCCGTATGTAATGCCCAATTACCTAAAATATGATGTGCGGTGTTTGGCAATTTATTTAGAAGAAAAATGGCTGAAGCTAAGCCTCAACCAGCTTTACCAAACCGCCAACCAATCGCAATTTGTTATGACGCCCGAAAAGGAGCAATGGGCAAAAAAAGATGTTCAAGAAATAAAAAAGATAAAGCCCTATTCGCGTTTGAATGCCGAGCATTGCTATCTGGAAGCGGGTGCCGTTATTTATTATTTAGAAATAATGAACAAGGGGAAATCAAAAGCGATACAACAGGATTCTATTGCGCATTACATTCATAAAAAAACCAATCAAGGCTTTTATGCGGCAGCGATTCTTTACAGACATTATCTTAATGACACTCGTGGGTTTGGTAGCGAAGGCTTGCTTGCAAAATGTAATGCCGAGCGCGCCAATGGGCTAAAAAAACTGTTGCCTTACTTGACTGCCCTAGACAAAGAGCCGGGCAATTATAAACAAGAGCTTGCCAATATGCCAGGCATAGCGCGTCCGTGGATGGACCAAGCCAATACAATTGTAAAAGCACCACCGCGCTACGACCCCACCAAAGTGGCCGATGCGAGCTGCGCCGAAAAGCTTCAAATGGTGGGCTATGTGTACTCGTCGCCTTTGCCAATGAAATACGATAAGTTTTATGTGTTGCAGTTCGACTGTGCCACAAATAGTTTTTTGGTGCTACGAACCAATGTGTACATTCTACCGTATGGGGCAAAAAAAAGTATTATGCAAATACCAGCTATGGTGTGGCTAAAAGAGCCCGACTTCAGGGTAGGATATAAAGACAAACAAAAACTATTGGGTAAGAATTACCGCATTTGCGACAAATGCAATGGGCGCGGTTCGGTAGAGGTGACCACGTCCAGTGGTGCATCTTATACGCAACTAAATACCGATTACAGAAACCCCCAAAATAACACCTACAAAAAACACGATAATGGCGGCAAGGTATCTACTTTTCAAGGTAAATGTGGACGGTGTGAATTTGCAGGATGGCTGGCAGATTAGCGTCCACCTACTAAGCGTTGATTGCAGCTAAGCTTTTGTATTTTATGTAATAAAACATTTTGAGGTGATTTGCAAACATCACCCAGCATGGGGATGCTAACTACTAAACTGTCTATGAAACGCTGAAACTTATTAACCATTTTCTTTTCCTACGAAGCTGCGTATTGGTGAGTTTATAGGCTAGCCTTTCTTTTCATACTTGTTTTTCCTCTGACAATTATTTTTACAATTTCAAACCAAATTACGGAAATAAAACCAACGGTAATACAAGGCAATAGTTGAGATAACTTTAATGTATCAAATTCAAAGAAGGCGGTCAACGGACTTAAATAAAGTATCAACCCAAAAATGGTGATAGTGGCAAATACAATAAGCAAAACCATATTGTTTTTATACTGTAAGGTTGTGATAATGGAATAATAAAATGAGCGGTTGACTAACGTGAGAAAAATATTGGCAGAAATTAAAACTGTGAAAACCATTGTTCGTGTAAGTGCTTCGTTATAGCCATTGGAAACTGAATATTGATAGACAAACAATGTTCCTGCTGCAATCATCAATCCCTGTATAATACTTATAGACAGTTCACTCCAATTAAAAAATGTTCTTGATAGTGGTTTGGGTTTTTGCATCATGGTATTCGGCTCCATTGGTTCATTTTCATAAATGATGGAGCACGTTGGCCCCATAATTAATTCTAAAAAAATGATGTGAATGGGCGAAAAAATATTCGGATAAACCCAGCCTAAAGCTAAAGGAATAAATACTGTTAGAATAATAGGGATGTGGATAGATATGATGTACTGAATGGCTTTTTTTAGATTGGTATAGATCTTTCTGCCCATGGCCACAGCATCCACCATTTTTGATAAATCATCTTCCAATAAAATTAAAGAAGCTGCCTGCTTGGCTAATTCAGTGCCTTTTTTGCCCATTGCAATGCCAATATGCGCGGCTTTTAAAGCAGGTCCATCATTAACGCCATCGCCTGTCATGGCCACAATTTGATTATTGGATTTTAAAGCATTGATTATTTTCAGTTTGGCTTCAGGAAACATTCGGGTGAATATGGCTGTATCCATAACGCGCGTCTGCAATTCCTCGTCCGATAATGCCATCAGTTCATCTCCAGAAATCGTTTTATTATAATCTTTAAAACCGATTTGTTTGGCAATAGAAGCTGTAGTGGCTGCATTATCACCGGTAATAATTTTCACATTGATGCCTGCGGTATAAAAATCTTCCAAAACACGCTGAATATTTTTCTTTGGCGGATCGTAGAAAGCAACAATTCCCGTGAATTCAAAGGGTAAATCTTGTTGCTTAGCAGGATATTTATTAAGCGTATAATTTGACACGCCTACACCCAAAACTCTATAACCTTCACATGCTAAAAGCTCAATGGCTGAATGAATTTGTTGTATTTCAGGCTTTGTAAGATTACAAACGCTTATTAATGCTTCGGGTGCGCCTTTGGCTGCTATAATTTTTGTGCCGTTACTATCCGAAAAGATGTGTGTCATCATAGGCGGTTGGCCACCTAATGGATATTCATGAACGAGTTTAAAATCGGGGCGTTGGTCTATTTGCGCCAATGTACTATAGGCCTGATGCAATGCCACTTCCATTGGGTCGAATGGGATCGGCTCACTAGCCCACATAGCTAATGCTATCAGCTGTTCTTGGTTATCATTCAATGCATCATTTGGGCTAACAATTTGGTTGTTTTTCAACACAAAAAGTTTTGCCAAACTCATTTTGTTTTCTGTAATCGTTCCTGTTTTGTCTGTACAAATTACCGTAGCACTCCCAAGTGTCTCTACTGTTTTTGTTTGCTTTACTACAATCCCAAGCTTCATTAATCGCCACGCACCAAGTGCCATAAATGTGGTAAATGCCACAGGGATTTCTTCGGGCAAAATGCTCATAGCCAACGTAAGCGACTGCAATAAACTAGTCAAAACATTTTGCAACTGCCAATAATTAATCACCCAAACGATTACAAATATAATAGCACCTGCGATAGCCATCCATTTTACAAAATTGGAAACCTGAATTTCCAAAGGAGTTTTTTCTTCACTGATGTTTTCTAAACTCTTTCCAATTTTCCCCAATTTGGTTTCGTTGCCAATGGAATTAATTTCCGCAATGGCCAAACCGCTGGCTACATTCGTGCCAGCATAAATAGAATTATCCTCTTTGTCCTTATCCTTAAAAACAGCAAGAGATTCGCCTGTAAGAATGGATTCGTTTACCGAAAAATCGTTTGAATGGATAATGATACCATCCGCAGTTATTGAGGTGCCTTCTTCTACCAGAAGGCAGTCACCCACTACCAGCTCTTCACTTTTAATTTCTATTTTTTCTCCATTTCGAATTACGTTGCAAGATGGTTTTGAAAGTGCTTTTAGCTTTTCCAACGCATTTTTGCTGCGAGAATCTTGGTATAAAGAAATGGAAGTGATAAAAAGAATCGCCACCATCATAAAAATTCCATTGCCTGTGTCGCCACTAATAAAATAGATGGTGGAGGCCACCAATAACAAAATGGTCATGGGCTCTTTAACTATCCGAAGTAAAACATCCAAGAAGCTGTTTTCTTTTTTGTAGTTCAGTTTATTTTGACCAAATTTTTCTCTGGAGCGAAGAACTTGTTCGGTATTTAAACCTTGTAACGCGAGTTGGTTGATAGACATTTTATAGCTAGCTTTTATTGGATGGTAATCGATTATGCTAGCCCTGATTTAGTCATCATCTTCGCTATCCGAATGTTCTAAAGGAGTCGGTGCGCCGTTTGCAATTTCTGAATGTCTTATTTGGCCACCTAAATAAGCTGTTCGTGCCACTAGCCCAAAACTAACCAATGAAATCATTAAAATCACAAAAGCAATAGTTCTTGTGCTAGTTGATTTTCGTAACGTGAAGAATATCCCTACAATGGAAGCCACTCCCAAAGTGATGAACGCTATTAATGCAAAAAGTGCAAATTCTTCGTGTCTCTCTATAGTCGCTTCAAAAACACCCGTTAAGTTTTCTACACTTTCTTCTGCAGCTTCGCCTGTTAAATAAGCAATACCTGCACCGATGGAAGAAATAATAAAAAGACCATAAGCGGCTATTTTCGTGTCGTTACTTTTTGTCCAAAGGTCATATGCAAGGACAAGTCCACCTAAAATTGAACCGAATATCGGCAGATGGGTTATTACTAAATGAATATGTGTTTGATCCAATGTGCTAACTTTTTCCGAAGGTCATCTTTATTATTCAATCAAAATATGATATT
>JBBSPP010000189.1:0-6271 GCA_038258625.1 Chitinophagales bacterium | reverse complement strand
CCTCGCACACCGCCGCCGTCAAGTGCTAAAATCCGTTTCATATTTGGTTGATTTATTTTGTAAGCACAAGGTATTAAAATAAATTATAGCCTATAATTAATTGGCTTCTTTTTATTTATAAATCATGCGCTTGCATATAGGTTTCGTTTGTTTTATATTTGAACCACCAACCAACCTTATGCCCATCATCAGCGAAAAAGATTTTTCTGGAATTGTATCGAGTATAAACAATGGAAGTTGCGTGCTTTTTTTGGGGCCGCATCTTGAGCGGTATATTACCGATCATACATCCACGCCCATTATCGAATTATTGGCCGATGAGCTTTTTAAAGACACTGCTTTTGATTATGACCTGGAACCCGAAAATGCGTTTAGAATGGCCACGCACTATTTTGAAAATGAACAGCGTGTACATGGCGAAGCCAAAGCCCGGGATTTGCTTATTGATAAAATTTCTGATTTTTATAGCAAGCAAGAACCTGATGATTTACTGAAGGAATTGGCCGACCTAAATTTTAATGTCATCATCAATATAAACGTGAACGACCTAATGGAAAAGGCCTTGCGCAGTATTGGCAAACGACCTCGGGTGCAGTATTACAATTACAAAAATGCGCTACATAATAATGAACTAAAAATTGCGCCCGACACTATTACAGCGCGCACGCCACTCATTTATAATTTGTTTGGCAGCGCAGAAAGCCGCCAATCATTGGTGCTTACCGAGACGGATAAACTAAGATTTTCAGAAGAGCTTTTGCAAAAAGAATCGAAAGCTTCTATCCCCACCGAAATTTTACAACTCATACAGCCAGAAACTTCTACCTACCTTTTTTTGGGTTTTGATTTTAATGATTGGCAATTGCGCTTATTATTTCAAAAGTTGGGACTGAATTATGAATCAAAAACACTGGCTGTTTATGAAGCCAATAAAATTGGAAAGCTGACCAGCTATTTGTATCAAAATTATTTTTTCATTTCATTCACCGATCAGTCTCCCATTGCTTTTATTGAACAGGTAAAAAACTTTGATGCCACGGCCAACAAAAAAACACCCACGGCCAAAAACGTGATGGTGCTGTATCACGAAGATGATACGGCAGTTTGGAAAACAATAGAGCCGCAATTAAAAATACTGGAGCGCAACGAAATGATTAATAAAGCTTGGCAAAATGAAACTATTATGGCCGGGCAAAATGTAACTGAATCCATCGCCAAAGGATTGCAAGAGGCCGATGTGATTTTGTTTTTAGCATCGTCCAATTTTAATGCATGTGATACATTATACACAGATCAACTAAATGCAGCGCTAGAACGGCACGCTCGCCAAGAGGCTTGTGTGATACCAATTTATATTTCGAGCATGAATTTGGAGCTAACATCCTACGGTATGCTGCCCACGCTAACACCAGCAAACGGCCCATTAGATTTGGCCACGAATAAAGAAGAAAAAATAAAACAAATAGTAGCCGACATAAAAGATATCATCACCTATTGGCAATGGAAATAAACCATGTATAGATACCCCGGCATACAACCATTTACGCAAGATCAGCAACAGATCTTTATGGGCCGTAATGTAGAAAAACGGGAGCTACTCAACCTCATAAAAATTTATCCGCTTACGGTTTTGTTTGCCAAATCGGGCATCGGAAAATCATCGTTGATACAAGCCGGCGTACAGCCCGAGCTTGGAGCCAATAAAATTATTCCTGTTTTTATTCGACTTAACCTCGAAGAACTATCGCCCGAAGAACAATTTTATAATCACTTGGTTGAGCAAGGATTTTTGAGTAGCGATACACCAAAAAATTTGACCCTTTGGGAATATGTAAAAAAATCAAGATTCGTAAAGCACGGCAACTATTTTACGCCCCTTATAATTTTTGATCAGTTTGAAGAATTGTTTACATCTTACAGCGCGGCAAGGCGTATCGAGTTTGTAAAACAATTTGCAGACTTGGCAAATGGTACAATACCCAAAGGTTGGCGAGATTCTCTTGAAAGCCGAAAGGCTGAAATACATCCAACCCAATACGAAAAAATGTTGGCACCGCTGAATGTAAAAATACTGCTCGCCTTGCGGTCGGATATGCTGCATTATCTGGAAGGGCTGACTGATTTTGTGCCCGGTATTTTTAGAGTTTTGTACGAGCTGCAACCGCTTAATGAAGCCAACGCCAAAGAAGCCATTACCCTACCCGCCGCGGTGGTCGACGAACATTATGCCACGCCACCATTTTCGTATAGCCCCGATGCGTTACAAGAAATCATAGATTTTTTACAGAAAAAAACTGACAATACAAACACAACTGAGCAAGCCCAAAACGTTACGATTGAATGTAGCAATTTGCAAGTGGTGTGCCAACACATTGAAAAGTTAGTAACCATTGGCAGAAATAACGGAACCACTATTACCGAGGTAACACCCAAACTATATGCTGGCCATCATGGGCTAGAACAAATTATTGATGATTTTTACCAGCGCACGATCGAGCAGTTTCCCGAAGAGCGCCACATGGCTATACGCGATACGGTAGAGCGTGGCCTCATGAAAAATGAGCGCAGGCTGAGTATGGAAAAAAATTACCTCATTGATCAGTTTGGTATTACGGCAGAGGAATTGAAGGAACTTGTAAATGACCGACTGTTACGCAAAGAACCGCGCATGGGCAGCGATTATTACGAAATAAGTCATGATACTTTAATTGCTCCCATCAATCGCAGTTTTTTGATACGAAAACAACGCGAAGAGCGATTGCAAGAAGCCGAAACTGAACGAGCCGCGGCACAAGCACAAGCCGAACGAAATAGAAAACGCAACAGAACAGTTGTGTCAATTTTGGGCGTTATTGGAATTATATTAGCTGTGTATGCTTCGTACCAAACCTACCGAGCTCAACAGCAAACGAATATTGCACAGGAACAAACCGAAGTTGCTGAAACGGCTAGAGCCCAAGCAGAAAAGGATAAGGCGTCAGCCATAGCTGCTGCCAACGACGCTATTAAAGCAGAGCGAAAAGCGCACGAGGCTAATATAATAGCACTGCAACAAATAGCCCGTGCAGACTCGTTGCAAAATGCTATTTCGGTAGAGCGAAATATAGCAAAAGCAAAAGCCTATATGGCCAATAATGGTTTCAGGATTGCCTATGATGTACTGCGCAAAACCAAGAATGATACAAAACTGACCACCAATATGAGCGACGCGAAGAAAGAAGAAATACAAAAATTATTTTTACTATGTGCCAAAAATTTATAGCCATACTACTTCTTAGTTTTCTGAGCGCTACAGCCCTGCGGGCACAGGTAGTGGAGTGCGATCAGTACAAAGAGTTGATGAGCGCGGGTGATCAGGCTGTAAAAGATGACAAACTACAAAGAGCCATACAGGACTATAATATGGCGGCCATCAACTGCTCAGAAAATAGTGCCAAGGCTTATGAAAAAGTTCATGACGTTTTTGAAAAAATAAATGGTATCAACATTGCGCAGAAAAAAATATTGGGTTCCATGTATTTTTATAAAGATAAATATGCCCTAGCCGTAAACAGGATTGGCGTAAATAACGAATTGCGCTGGGGCTATATAAATAAAAAAGGCGTTGCACAATTTGACGGATTTATATATAGCACGGCTACTATTTTTAATGAAAAAACAGAAAGCGCTGCGGTCACCCTGCCACTATACGAAGGCTTGGATTTGAACCTCACCTTGTATGACAATGATACTTATACTATTCAAAATAACAAACTAGACTTAAGCAATAAAAAAATAGTAGCACTACCAAAAATTGTGCTCCCCAAATTAAAAAATATTCAGCGGGTAGATTTATCCAACAATTTGTTGCAATCCGCCCCCGAAGTATTGTATGGTTATGATTCGCTTTGGGAGCTTGACCTCGGATCTAATTCGATAGCCGAACTGTCGCCGCAAATTGGCAATTGGAAAAAAGCTGAAGTTATTTACCTGAATAATAATAATTTATCGGCCATACCAAATGAAATAAAGAATTGGAATGCGGTAAAATCCTTGTATTTGAACAATAATTTTTTGAGCAGTTTGCCTACAGAAATTGGCGACCTTAAAAATATGTACAGCCTTTATATCTATGAAAATAAGCTGCGAACTATACCAGCTGAAATTGCAAATGCAACGGCACTAAAAATACTAAACCTAGAGAATAATGAACTGGAAACAATCCCCGAAGAAATTGGCAAATTGAAAAAGCTGAACACCTTATTGCTAAAAAATAATAAGCTAAAAACCATCCCCACTTCGATAAATAAATTGAGCGAATTACGCACGCTCCACCTTGCTCGAAATGAAAATATAATATTGCCAACGAATTTGTTTACGGCGCAATTTCCTGTAGAAGTACTTGATATTTCTTATTGTAACTTGAAAAAAATACCGTCAGGATTAGAAACTTTGCTCAAAATAAAAACTTTGGATTTGAGCAACAATCCGATTGGTACCATGCCCATTCTAAATGCGCAACGGTTGGAAAACTTGAACCTCTCGAATTGTGATTTGGCCCAATACCCAATGGAGGTAGAAAAATGTTATAGCAATTTGAACACCTTGGATGTTTCTAAAAATAAAATTGATAGCCTACCGCCTTGCATTGTGTGTATGCAAAAATTAAATTATTTAGATGCTAGTAATAATCTTTTTGAAAAAATACCTGATGCCTTGCTGAAGTTAAAAGAGCTTACCTCACTAAAAATTTCGCATAATAAAATCGAAAGTATTCCGCTGAATATGGCGCACCTTGCCATGCTCAGCGGCTTGGATGTTTCCCACAATAAAATAACTGATGTGCCACCTACATTTATAAATATGGCCAACCTTACCCAACTTAACTTGAGTGAAAATAAAATTGAAGTGCTCCCTACTTTACTTGCACAACTGCCCAAGCTAAGCGAACTGACGATGGATAACTGCGGTATGAAATATATTTTTACTAGCCCGCCAACATTGGATACGGCAATAAACAAGCGAGCAAGAGCCACCCGAAACAAGCGAAACCCTTCCACCAAAAACAACTTAGCGGTAAGCGATACGCAAGAAACAGATTTGGAAAATGTTGAAAGCAACGAAGACAGCGAAGCGGATACAACAGATATTGAAATTAAAACGGCCCAAAAAAAAATAAGCAGACGCGAACGGATCGCCCTTCGTAGCCAACGCAAAGAAGCCATACAAGATAGTATTGAAATTAGTAAACAAACAGATTCGATGATTACGCACAACCTCCGCAACATTAGCCTGAGCCATAACGAACTGACTGATGTTGGGGCAATAATTAATGGCAGTACAATGTTGGAACACCTCAATTTATCGCACAACCAGCTGAGCAACATACCGAGTGAGAATCAACAAATAAAAAAATTGAATGAAACGTTACGCTCTTTAAATTTATCAAAAAACAACTTTGAACTGATTCCAAATTCGTGGCAAGGATTTACCTATCTCAAGTCATTGGATATTTCGGATAATCCAATAAAAAAAGTACGAACAGATTTTTTATTTTCTCTTAGTAGCCTCAATGAATTGAACTTACGCAATTGTAATTTGGATGAACTTAAAGTTGAAAACCCTACTCGAATTGCATTTTTAGAAGAAGTAAACATTTCGGAAAATCTGATTGAAGAATTGCCGAGCAATATTTTTAAAATCCACCGCCTGCGAAAAATTACTGCACAGAATTGCCGCTTCACCACAATCCCTGCAGAAATTTCGCAATGCAATTCCTTACATTATTTTGATGCGTCGGGCAATAAATTAAAAAAGCTGGATGAAAATTTGTTTGGGACTACGAGTAATATTAGCACCTTGAAATTGGCAAACTGTAATTTAACGGCCTTCCCACAAACTATTTTATCGTTAGATATTTTAGGTCATTTGGATTTATCAAATAATCAGATAGAAGAAATTCCGTTTGCCATTCTTGATATGGTTTTCCCCGCCAGCAAAACAGATGAAATAGCAGCGTTAATATTGACTGGTAACCCACTAAGTGAAAAATCAAAATCCGTCTTGCAACAATTTCGAGACACACACCCACAGGTTAATGTGCAATTTGAGGATTAAATTATTCGTCTTTTTATTGAGTGGCTAGGTGATTTATTACAGTCCTAATTTCTTTTTCAATGGCGGTATAGGTTGCGTCTTTATTTGGGCTGTTGGCAATGGCTTGTGCACCGCGCGGCAACACTTGTATAGCGCCAAACGGCGAATCTTTCCAAGGGCAATCGCGTATCACAAT
>JBBSPP010000188.1:0-6279 GCA_038258625.1 Chitinophagales bacterium | reverse complement strand
GTGTGGCATAATTGTAGCCATACACTTGCTTAAAATTAAATGGATTATTTACGCTCACCACAAAAACAGTAAATGCTTTGGCCACCTTTTTTATATAATTGAGTGAGAGGCCCACGGTGTGATAATCAATAGTTCGCCCCGCCATAAACTCGTTTGTGTTTGGGTCATTATACGGTCGGCCGCTGCTGTAAGTATAAGTGCCATTTATGCCAAACATTTTTTCCGTCCAAAACTTTTTAAAAACAATTGACCCAACATGATTAGCCACAAAGCTTGGCTGAACGGAATACGGAAAACTCATAAAATCGCGCTTGGAATCTATGTAGGAATACGACACCCAAAAGTCAATTCCTTTCAGCGTGGTTTTGTCTCGGTAAAAAAGCTCAAATCCACGAGCGTAGCCATCGCCATTATTTGTTGGCGCGTTTAATAAATTATTTTTCACAAGGCCTTTATATATTTTATTATAAACTTCTGTTCGCAGCAATCGCCCTTTTTTTTGATACAAATAATTAAGAATGTAATGGTCGGCGCGTTGGTAGGTCAGATCAATATTCGTGATGGGCAATTGATTGAAAGCTGTGTTTTGAGCCAGTTCGCCAAAGTCGGGGTTTTGATAAAACATTCCGTAGGCCGCCGAAAATTGTCCTTCATTATTTAATTTATACGCCGCCGACAATCTGGGCGCGATGTTGAATTTATTGAGCCGTTGAGAATGCTCACCACGCGCACCAATTTTTAGGGCGAGGGAGTTTGTTATATAAATATCTGTCTCGGCAAAAAGTGCTTTATAATTATCTTTTTCCAACGCTTCGCCCAAGTTCAAATTTCCTATAAAATTTTCTCGCTTATCAGTTTGATAAATATATTCTGCTCCAAAACGGATTGCATTTTCTTTTGGTAAAAAATACTCCAGCACAACTTTGCCTGTGGTAAAAAAGTTTTCACCTTTGATGCTAAACTCGCGGGCATTCATAAAATTGGGGTCGGTCACCAATTCATTATTTTGGCTCAAAATTCGGGTGTCCACATCATCAGCATTGTAGCTAATGTTATAGCCCGCGTTGATTTTCCATTTATCATTTAAAAATTCGGTGTAGGAAATATTGGCGTAGCGATTATCATTTTGTAATGCGTATTCGTCTTTTACAATTTTGCTTTTATCGTTGTAATCCAAGCTTGTAATATTTTCGCGGCGTATGGCACTTTGGGTATTATTTATATACCCATAAAATTTTAGCATGCCTGTTTTGCTTGTCTTAATTCGGTAATTCGCATCCACCTGATGCGCCAGTGGCGCGCGCACAAATTCGATGTTTTGTTTTATCAATTTGAAGTACAAACCCAGGTTGGTGTAATTATAATTTATACCGTAGGATGATTTTTTATTCTTCGTTAATTTTTGAATACCACCCCCTACTCCAACGGATGACAAATTCAAATTTGCCGAAGATTTTGAAGGCAAATCAATTGTAGAAAGTATCAGCGCCGAGCTCATTGCTTGGCCGTATAAAGCAGAGTAACCTCCCGCGCTAAAAATAGTGCCTTTAAAAATAAATGGGCTAAACCTACCGCGCGCACCAAGATCGGGTATGCCTGTGCTAAAAGCGTTTCGCACCCGCGTGCCATCAATAAAAGTTTGTGTTTCGGTTCCTAGGCCGCCCCGTACAAACAGCCCTTCGCGATCGTTGGTTTGTTGCGTGCCAGGTAGTGTTTTTAGCGCGCCTGTGATGTCGCCGTTGCTCCCCGCCGTAGTCACCATATCTAAGGATGTAAGTGATGTACCTTGTTTTTCATCGCTAGCCTCAAAAGCCCCTGCGGTAATTCGCACAGCTTTTAGTTTGCTTATTTTTTCTTTTAGTTTAAAGTTTTGGGTAATGTTCGTTGTACCAATTTCTATGTCAATTTCGGCTTTTTCAAAACCTACAAAACTAGCCGTGATTTTTTGTATGCCTGTTGATTCTGTGGTAAACGTGTAGTCACCGTCTTTATTTGAGCTTGCTCCATCATAAGTTCCGAGCAAGCCAATGTTTACGCCTGGCAGGGCTGCGCCTTTGGTATCAATTACTTTCCCGCTAATTGTTATTTGTGAATATGAACTAGTTGTAATAAAAAACAACAAGCAGTAAGGGAGGAATTTCATTTTTTAAAAATAAACTTATTTGATTTTTAGCAACCTTCAAGCGGCAATTTTTTATACCTAAAAGTGAATTTGATTTTTACAATTCATTTTTTTTGAGAGATAAAAAATAATGAAGTCAACCGAAGGTTGTAATTATGCAGTATGAAAAATGCAGTTTTTATTTTGTGTGCATTCGTTTTTTTAAGTAGTTGTAATATGAAAGACCAAATAGATTTAATAGTTTTTAATGCAAAAGTTGTTACCGTCAATGACGCGCTTCCAACAGCCCAAGCGTTCGCAATTAAGGACGGAAAATTTGTTGCGATAGGCACCAATGAAGAAATAAAAAAGCTAGATGCCAAAGAAAAAATAGATGCCAACGGGCAATTTATTTACCCAGGTTTAATCGATGCGCACTGCCATTTTACGGGCTACGCCATGGATAGTTACAAGTTGGATTTGGTAGGCACAAAAAGTTTTGACGAAATTATAGAAAAAGTAAATGCTTATGCAAAGACAAATAAACGCGAGTGGATTGAGGGCCGTGGTTGGGATCAGAATGATTGGGCGAACAAAGATTTTCCAACGAAAGAAAAGCTGGACAAATTGTTTCCTGACAAGCCCGTTTTTTTATTGCGGATAGATGGACACGCGGCAATTTGTAATCAAAAAGCATTGGATCTTGCAAAAATCACATGTGATTATACCGTAGAAGGCGGCGAAAATATTTTGAAAAATGGAAGCTGTACAGGTATTTTAATTGACAATGCGATAGAAGAAGTGCGCCAATATATTCCTGGGTTAACGGGCTTGGAGGCAATTGCTTATTTCAAAAAAATGGAGGAGGAATGTTTTAGTTATGGGCTTACGGGCGTGGTAGATTGTGGCGTAAAAGACTCGGTAATTGATTGGTTGCGATTTGCTTATGATGATGGTTTGCAAATGCGAACAAGCTTGATGCTCAGTGATACGAAAGAAAATTTTGACCGTTTTTTAAATAATAAACCTGCCAAAACCGAGCGCATGAATGTGTTTGGTTTTAAGTTTTATAGTGATGGTGCGCTTGGTTCGCGCGGGGCTTTTTTGCTCGAGGATTATTCCGATAGGCATCATCATAAAGGCTTCATGTTGAAAAGTGCGGATAGTTTATTATGGGCGGCTCAGCAATTAATTAATACAGATTACCAAATGTGTACTCACGCAATTGGCGATGGTGCTGTGCGAAAATTATTGGAGATTTATGCAAATGTTTTGAGCGAAAAAAATGATAAACGGTGGCGTATTGAGCACGCGCAAATTGTAAACGAACATGATTTTCATTATTTTGGCGATTACAATATTGTGCCAAGTGTGCAGCCCACCCATGCCACCAGCGATATGTATTGGGCGGGCGACCGAATAGGTAAAGCTCGTTTGAAAGATGCCTATGCATTTAAAAAATTGTTGTATGAAAATGGTTGGATTCCACTAGGTACAGATTTTCCTGTGGAGTATATAAATCCCCTTTATACATTTTGCTCGGCGGTGTGGCGGCAAGATGCTAAAGAATTTCATGACGGTGGTTTTCAAAAAGAAAATGCGTTGACCAGACTGGAAGCGCTGAAAGGCATGACTATATGGGCGGCAAGATCAACCTTTGAAGAAAACGAAAAAGGCAGTATTGAAGTGGGGAAGTATGCCGATTTTATTATGACGGATTTTGACTTTTTGAAAGATGATTTTTTAAAAATACGAAACGGAAAAGTTAATAAAACGTATGTGGGTGGCGCAGAAATTTATTCGCAGCAATAATGGTTTACATTTAAAGAAGATGAAAAATATTTTAATTTTAGTATCTTTTTTATTTTTCTCGATAAGCGCAAAAGCACAATCGCAAAAAGCCAAAGTGAAATTTATGGCCGACGTCTTCAACGATTTTAAAAATAATCGTTTAGCTAAAATATCAGCCCAATTTGTAGATAGCTTTTTTTTAGATGTACTAGTTACCCATTCTAAAGAATTGGAAGAAGAAAGCACTAAAAATATTTCTCGCGAAAAAATTCATCAACAAGGTAGTATGGCAAAAGAACAATTTACTGAATCATTGGCCGCAGCTTACTATTTATTTACGTTCAAAAAAACGAGGGACAAGCTAGAAAAAGTAAATCCTAGCATGGCAATTTATGACGAACGAGAAAAACCGATAAATGCTTTTGGTATGAAATATTCATTTAAGCTTGACGGTCTAATGGCCGAAATGGAAATTCCTATTGTAGCATTTGATAGCAGTCGTAAACGGTTCGTAATTATGGCTCCTAGAGTCCGGAAATATCTGGGCCCTGCGGAAAATGATAATCTAATGGCTGAATTAAAAGAAGAAAAAATTAGCGAGGATTTAAGCGGGACAGACCATGTACAAATGCCACCACGAATGCCCAAAAGGGAAGGCGATAGTCTAATCCGCCGCTCTATGGGTATAGAAAATTCGGCAACGATGAGTCCGCCAGTTTTCTCTAAAACGAATTTATCGGAAGACGATAAAAATTCCCATGATGAAGTGTTTCAATTCCCTGATACCATGCCCGAGTTTCCCGAGGGTACAGATAGCATGTTGCGATTTCTTGCAAAAAATATTGAGTACCCACATTTGGCTTTGGAATCAGAAATATCGGGTACAGTATATGCCACATTTGTAGTTGGTAAAGACGGAACAATTGAAGATATAAGTATTGCTCGAGGTATTGGAGGCGGATGCGATCAGGAGGCTATCAGAGTTATAAAAATAATGCCCAAATGGACACCTGGCATGCAGGGTGGGAAAGTGGTACGGACACAATTTAGATTGCCTATTCGTTTTGTAATGCAGTAAAAAAATCCTAGGCTTATGGAATTGAACAACATAAGCGCGCCTCAATTATAAACATAAAAAAAGCGATTCACAAAAGTGAATCGCTAATCGTTTTCTAAAAAAAAGTTACCTTATTAATTAGTTACACGCACATCAACAGCGCTAGGCCCTTTCTGTGTGTCTTCTGTTTCAAAGCTTACTTTGTCTCCTTCACGAATTGTTTCGTTTAGACCGTTTGCGTGAACAAACACGTCTTTACTTCCGTCATCCGGAGTGATAAATCCAAATCCTTTGGACTCATTGAAAAATTTAACTGTACCGTTACTCATTGTATATATATTTTTATAAGCGGCAAATGTAATGGCTTTACTCGAAACAAATGATATTGAAATGTTATTGATTTATATTTCAGCGGGTTTTGTCAAAATATTTAGAAGGTTTAGTTTCTCGAACTTATTTCTTTTTAAAAGCATTTTCATAAATTTTTACCCAATCTTCTACTTTCATTTTTGTCATGAGCTCGCCGATAAGTTCGTAGGGAATGTCATCAATCTTTTTAAAACGAATACAGCTTTTGCCCATGTCTAATTTGCTTTTGCAGTGTTTTGGATATTCAAGGACAAACCAATTGTATAAATCTGTATTAGCATAAATACCCATATGATACAGTGCAACAAAGTTTTTTTGAGAAGCAAAGCTTACAAACGGCAACGGCAAAGCTGGCGAGCAATGATAGCCATCAGGGTAAATAGAATGCGGCACTACGTAGCTTGGCATATTATAATTAATACATTCTTGAAATCCCTTGGGAATATTCCTTTTAATTACGGAACGAAGTTTTTTCATAACTTCCTGACGGTCTTCGGGTAGTTGGTCTATGTATTCTTTTATGGTGGCGGCTTCGTATTGCATTTTGTAAAAATAATATTTTATATATAAAAAAAACGCTCCAAAAATATCGGAGCGTTCAAGTCATTTAAAAGAACTGTATGGTTTTTAAAACCTTATAGGTTTCAAATACTACGCCGCATTCTCCTTCTTAATCAAATTCAGTGCCGAGCCTTCTTTATACCAAGCTATTTGTGCATTGTTATATGTATGGTTGAGGGCAATTACATCTTTGCTACCATCAGAGTGTACAAATTCTACGTTCAATTGTTTTTCGGGGGCAAACTCATTTAGATCCAGGAAGTTGATAGTATCATCTTCTTGGATCAAATCATAATCGCTTTCGTTGGCAAAAGTTAATCCGAGCATTCCTTGCTTTTTAAGATTCGTTTCGTGGATTCTTGCGAATGATTTTACAATTACGGCTACTACTCCTAAATGT
>JBBSPP010000187.1:0-6289 GCA_038258625.1 Chitinophagales bacterium | reverse complement strand
TAGCCGAAGCAGAAATGCCAGGTCTTATGTCACTTCGTGAGGAGTATGCAGGTAAAAATCCATTAGCCGGTGCGCGCATCGCGGGGTGTTTACACATGACTATCCAAACTGCGGTTTTGATAGAAACACTTACTAGCCTTGGTGCCGAAGTTAAATGGAGCTCTTGCAACATTTTTAGTACACAAGATCAAGCAGCAGCTGCCATTGCAGAAACTGGTGTTGGTGTTTTTGCTTGGAAAGGCCAAACGCAAGAAGAGAGCGATTGGTGTATTGAGCAAACCTTATTTTTTGGTAGCGCAGACAAACCATTAAACATGATTCTAGACGATGGTGGTGATTTGACCAACATGGTTATCGACGAATATCCTGAACTTGTACAGCACATAAAAGGATTAAGCGAAGAAACTACAACGGGTGTTCACCGCCTTGTAGAGCGTATGCATAATGGCACATTGCCAATGCCGGCTATCAATATTAATGACTCGGTTACTAAATCAAAATTTGATAATAAATACGGTTGTCGCGAAAGTTTGGTAGATGCCATTCGTCGTGCTACTGATATTATGATGGCAGGTAAAGTAGCTGTAGTAGGTGGTTACGGAGATGTTGGTAAAGGAAGTGCAGCCAGTTTGGCTAGCGCCGGTTGTCGTGTAATTGTTACCGAAATTGATCCTATCTGTGCGCTACAAGCTGCAATGGAAGGTTTTGAAGTTAAAAAAATGGCTGATGCTGTAAAAGAAGCTGACATTGTAGTAACGGCTAGCGGTTGTAAAGATTTGATTACAGGCGAGCATTTCGAAAACATGAAAGACAAAGCAATTGTTTGTAACATTGGCCACTTCGATAACGAAATTGATATGGCATGGTTAAACAAAACGCACGGCGCTTCTAAAATTACTATCAAACCACAGGTTGATAAATACACAATCAACGGTAGCGATGTAATCGTATTGGCAGAAGGTCGTTTGGTAAACTTAGGTTGTGCTACAGGCCACCCAAGTTTTGTAATGAGTAATTCATTTACAAACCAAGTTTTGGCTCAGCTAGAACTTTGGATTAATACAGATCAGTATAACAATGAAGTATATGTTTTGCCTAAGCACCTTGACGAAAAAGTTGCTAGCTTGCACCTTGCAAAAATTGGTGTTGAGTTAGAAACTTTGAGCGCTGATCAAGCAGCCTATTTAGGCGTGCCAGTTGCTGGTCCGTTTAAGCCTGAGGCGTATCGTTACTAGTTTTTTTTAGCGAAAAGCGAATAGTTTTTATAGAGGCCGTCCTTTTTGGGCGGTCTTTTTTTGGGTCTTTGATGTTTATCCGCATTAGTCTCGTCCCGCTTTGCGGGATGGATTCTGAGGTTAGGATGTAAATGTTCGTTTATTGTGTTGGTTTTTTATTTCTTCAATTTCCATTTCCATAAAAAGTCAAGGCTGATTAAATGCTCATAACGAAATTCGAAATTTGGTTTGATATTAAAAAGGCTGGGTTGATAATTAACCCCCAACACAAAATGTTTTCCGAAACGATAATTGCAATTGGTAGCTATTCCCAAAGATTGATTGGCTGTGTAAATTGGAGGACTATTATATTGCAACGTTTTCCAAAATTCCTCACCATAGTCCCTTTGATACCAAGCATTGCTAGAGTAATGTAAGCCATACCCCAAACTAAACTTCTTAAAATAACGGTTGAGCGTAACGGCGACATAGGTAGAGTTAAAGTAATCTTTTACTCCAAAGTACTCCAAAGGGACTGGAATAGGATAGGCGATATCAACAGTTGCTCCGGCAATAACTCTGATTGAATTCTTTTTAGAATAATAATAATCTAACCCTGTGCTCACCCCTGCGAATCCTATTCTAGATTATCTTTCAAATCCGAAAGGCTTTAACGAATATGCGTTTAAATGAGGCAACGAAAAAATTAAATCTAACTGTCCTTTTTGTGTACGGGCATAATTTGTGTTTGCCGTTGTGTCGCGTTTTTCTTTTATTATTTTTTTTGAAATATACTCCAATTTAAGATCTGCTTCTCTTGTTCCAATATTAAACGGAAGATTTGGACTATTATAAATTTTAGTCGTAATCGTATGTAAACCACTAAATCTTTCTTTTCTTACTTTTTCTAATTTAATAATATTCGCCCCTTGTTCTCTTGCACTTTTCTTTGCTCTTTTTACGTAATTGTCAAAATTGCTAATTGAAAACCAGGTATCGCCTACTTCTAAAATACCTATATATTCAACGCCTTCGGGAATGGTTTCTTGAATATTAAAAATAACAACATTGGCATCAATTGGGAGCGGAGTCGCTTCTGTATTCAACGATCTGATTCTTACATAGGGCATACAAGATTGGGCGAGTGTAAGCCC
This sequence comes from Chitinophagales bacterium, assembly GCA_038258625.1. Lineage (GTDB taxonomy): Bacteria > Bacteroidota > Bacteroidia > Chitinophagales > Chitinophagaceae > JAGNRR01. The sequence continues at coordinate 3,921 of JBBSPP010000187.1, read as the reverse complement.
TAAAAAAAGGATAATGATTCTATTCATTATTTACATAGACGCTTTAAAAAGACCTTTTGTTAGGGATGTTTTTTTAAATTATTCCGCCGTCACCAACAAATAATAACCATCCAAATCCCAAATAGCAAACTCCATCAAACCGGAATTTTTGCTAAGTGTTGGTTCAAAATCAATTTCAGGTTTTAGTTGGTTTACTAGTTTCCAAGTTTCGTCAAGATTGTCAACTTTTATATAAATAATTAATCCCTTGCCGTTATTGGTAGTTCTAGAAAGGGTAGGATGTTCATGCTCGCCCCAAATATGTAAGTTCAAAATTGTCTGCCCGTTTTGGTCGGCGAGCATTTCAAAAGAATCACCGCCATGCCCACTTCGCAGGTCAAATAAATTTTGATACCAATCCGAGCTTTTCCGAACATCGCTTACGCCAATAATAGGTTCAACTTTTATCATAGACTTTTGCGATTTTTTTTTAATTCCGTGAAAAGTAATGTGTTCCGGAAATTGTATTATCATAACTGCCGCCCGGGTAAGCACTAGTACTCAAGGTATCATTCTTCAGTGAGAAACTAATTTTATCGTTGAAGTCAAGGTCCTTAGTATCTTCCTTACGGGGTTTAATTTCTATAGAAAACCGTTGCCCGCCCTCGGATACATCCTGACTTTCTATGCTGTAACCCGTTTTGTGTTTCTTTTCTCCATTAATATAAAAAATCACTTTTCCTTTATCAGTAAATTCTATCTCGGCGGTATAGTCAGACTGAGAAGCACTTCTAAATGTTAGGTTGGAACTTAATACATTTTTTTTGTACCAACTATAATTCCACGTATATCTGCCTTTAAAAACTTCGAGATCACCCTCAAGTTTATCTTTGGTACACCCCCAGAGGAAGATTGTTGTGGAGAGTATAAGTATGGTTGGTTTAAAATTTATTTTTTTCATAAGGCTGGTTTGATTTGGTTTTTGGATTGAACATTCTCAAAAAATAGTTGAATAGCTTGCTTTCAAAGTTAAGGCATTATTACTCGGCATTGAAATGCTGTTATTGGAGTGCATCAAAATTTGTAACTATTCAGAATGACAAATAAGGTTTTTTAGCTTCGCCATTATTCCAAAATGTGTTTAGGGCTATTTGACTACTCTTTTTTACCGCACAAAAATCTTTTTATTCTCAACCCCTTTCTCCGACCTTACCGAAAGTATATAAATCCCCGCCGCCACATTTTCAATGCGATGCTGAATATTATTTTCTTTGCTTTTTAAAGTAAAAATTGGCTGACCTTGTAGGTTTAGGACATTGATTTTTAGTTCTTCGTTTTTTGGGTTTTGGATGACTAAATTATTATTTGAAAACATGGAAGAAAAACGAACCGCTGAAACATTTTGCACCGCAACCGGTGCAAAACGGTAGGCTGGTTTTCTATAAATACTATCAATAGGGTACACTGAATCTTTATACAACACCGTATTATTTTTTACAAAAGCTTGTAGCGTGTAAACAGCAATGTCCCATTCAGCAATGCCCGCCGCCGGAAAATTGAGGGTTGCCCCTACGCCTTCTATTCTTTTATAATCGGCATTAAATGTATTGGCAAAATCAGCAAAAATGGTACGCCTATTAATGCCAAAATAGGTTGCCATATTTATAGAATCAACTTGCGCTCCAATGTAATTCAAAGCGCTAGCTGGCGCGTAAGTGATTGTATCGCCTATTTGTACATCAAAATTTAGGAGAACCACTTCAGTAAAAGGTGAAAAATTGCTGATGCCAAATATCTTTTTAGCCACCGTATCTTCTCTTATAAAAATGCGCGGGTTGTAATACTGATAGGACCACAACGCGCCAATATCATTTGTAGTGCCCACCATATTTGCGGTAGGGTAGCCGCGTACTTTATGATATACCTGGCCCATAATCGTTGTATCTTTTTCTACATATTGTAGCACCTCGCCATAAATATTTATTTGAGGTTGGCTGCCGTGGTAGTCATGATATTGTTGTATCCAAAAACAACTGGTATCCAAATTTAAAGGCGTGTATTGCGCTTTACTAAAAAAAGGTATAAGGCAAATTGCGAGGAGGAGAATTTGTTTTTTCATAGGGCTAAGGTAACTATTTGGGGTACTTTTTTTCTCATGCTTAAGTAAAATTAAAAAATCAATCAAAGCCCAAAAATCCAGTGAACCCTATGGGCTTTATAAATTCCCTGAACATTCAAAACATCCTAAACATTCTCACGACTCACCAAACATTTTTTCTAAACCCTCTTCAATAAAAAAAAACCAACGTATTTTTAGCACTTATAAAAATTATTCCATGAAAAAAATTTTAGTAGTACTCGGCTGTTTTTTTGCACTTACTGCCACAGCGCAAAAAGTACAATTCAGATCGGGCGATATTTTCGTAACCGCCAATGCCGATAATTTTCGCGCTCAATTTTCTAATGTGCCTTCGTTTAATGGCAAACACTACGCCGTTATCCAATTTGCCAAAAGCACTTCGCTGGCCGATCGTAAAAATATTACGCAGCTTACGGGCATACAATTTTTTGATTATATCCCGCGCTATGCTTTTATAGCATCCTTGCCTAGCGGGGTTAATAGCCTAAGTCAGTATGGCGTAAAAGGTGTAATGCCTTATCTGCCCGAATTTAAAATGGCAAAAGTATTAAATGAAAAACCCTTGCCAGAGTGGATAAATCTCGGCAATGGCAAAATAAAAATTGACGTTACGTTTCACAATGATATTTACAAATCTATGGTTGAGTATCAGCTAGCCATGCTCGGAATGGAAATTCTGGATTGGAAAGAATTTAACCTAGCCGAGGTTATCTTGCAAGAGTCTCAGCTACAAGCGTTATCAGAAAAAGTGTATGTAAAATATATGCAACCTACATCAGCCCCCGGCGTGGTAGAGAATGATGAAGGCCGCAGTAGCCACCGAACCAATACGCTAGATGCAGATTATCTTGCGGGCAATCACTTTATCGGTAACGGCATTACGGTTTCTATGGGCGATGATGGTGTTGTGGGCCCACATATTGATTTTCAGGGTCGGCTTACCAACTTAACTACAAACAACGGCGGCACGCACGGCGATCACGTCTTGGGTATCGTAGGTGGTGCAGGTAATTTTAATCCGGCTGCTCGTGGAAATGCTGCTGGTGCTGATTTAGTTGTTTATAGCGGCTATGGCAATATTAGCAATGCTACAAATGACTATACTACACGCGGTGTGCGCATTACTACCAATTCTTTAGGGCAGGGGTGCAATTCGGGTTATAACAATGATGCCTCAACACAAGATCAGCGCATCAATTCAAACTATTCTTTAATGAGCGTACACTCTGCAGGTAATAGTGGTACCTCAAATTGTGGTTATGTAAATGGTTATTATCAAATAACAGGCGGCTACAAAGCAGGAAAAAATTGTTTGGCTACAGGTAATTTGGTCAAAGATGATGACCTTGCTAACAGCAGCAGCCGCGGCCCAGCCGAAGATGGTCGTATAAAACCCGATATTTGTGCTGTGGGTACCAATGTAAATTCTACCCAGCCTAATGATACCTATGATATTTTTACAGGGACATCAATGGCAGCACCGGGCCTAGCGGGTACATTGGCCTCACTCTGGGAAGCATATAAAGTAAAAAATGTGGCAGATCCTTATTCTGCAGTAATGAAAGGAATTGTTTTAAATTCTGCTGACGATCTTGGTCGCCCAGGGCCTGATTTTCAATATGGCTGGGGCCGACTCAATGCGCGCCGCGCCTTAGAAATTATTAATAATGATTTTTTTAAATTAGATACAATAGACAATAGTATGGTTGACCTTCACACGATTACAGTGCCTGCCGATGTAGCCGTATTAAAAATAATGGTGTACTACCACGATGCTATTGGCGCACCCAATGCTACTATAC
>JBBSPP010000186.1:0-6297 GCA_038258625.1 Chitinophagales bacterium | reverse complement strand
CAACAATTATTACAGTACGACTAATGGTGGCAAAACGGCCTGGGACGTAAACAAATACCTAAACATTTGGGTAGTAGATTTTGGCAATAATGGCTTGCTTGGTTTTGCTACACAACCTGGTGGCGCATTCCCTGCAAATTCAGATGGGCTTGTAATTGGCTATCAATTTTTTGGCCGGGTGGGCAATGTAGCGCCGCCCATAAACAAAGGCCGTACAGCCACACATGAAATAGGGCATTATTTTAATCTGGATCATTTATGGGGGCCCAATGTTGGTGGCTGCAACGAAGATGACGGCATTGCCGATACTCCGCTACAAGATCAAGAAACACAAGGTTGTCCTGCCTTTCCCGTTTTTGATAACTGTACCTCCATAGGCGATGGTATTATGTTTTGCAATTTCCTTGATTATGTAAACGATGCCTGCATGAGTATGTTTACCCAAGGTCAAAAATTAAAAATGCTGGCCGCACTAAACGGTCCCCGTTCGGGCTTACTGAATAATAATGCTTGCTCATGGCCAGCAGCTACTAGCAATATTGACCTTGCCAATAGCATCAGTATTTTTCCTAACCCCACCAATAATTTACTAACCATCAGCACCACCGAAAATGCGCCCATTTCTTTTTCATTATACTCCGTAACTGGCCAAATGCTAAAAAAATTCCAGGTAAAAAAGTCAACCATTGTTGATGTTTCTGATTTCCCTGCGGGCGTCTACTACCTTACTTTTTTTGATGCTAAAAATAATAGCGCTACCAAAAAAATAATCATTGCAAAATAAACATTTTATAAAATGAACCGACTAATAATTTTTGCAGCACTACTTATTGTATCGGCCTGTGCCGTTGGTAAAAAAAACACAACTGCCAAGCCACAAGCAATAGAGTATAAAACATCATCGTGCTTTGGGCGATGCAAAGTAGAAAACCTACTCATAAGCACAAACCTCAAAATGGATTATGAGGGTATTAAAAATGTACCTAACATTGGTTCATTTCAAACAACTATAAATAGTGCGGACTATAATAAATTGCTACTGCTTTTTGATAAAGCAAATTTTAAAAAATTGAATGATACATACCTTAGCAACATTTCCGACTTACCAAAAATTACCATTAGGCTCGGGAATAAAACAATCATTTATCATGAGATGAATGCCCCAGCCGAACTTCGTTCTATCCAAACAGCATTGGTAAAAACTATAGAAGAATACGATTGGGCCAAAAAATAAAATCTTATTCTCTTAAAATAACTTCACACAAATTATCGGCTCATCATAATTTTTTGATTGATGGATGATGCGCTTGTGGTGCGCTGATTAATTATTTCAAATTTTGATACGGTTAAAGCAGCAATGCTAAACGTATCGCCACCATAAATTATACGCCCAGCGTCAAGCACGCCATAGCCAAGTGTATCAGCAATACCACCCCAATAAGAATAAGCCAACCCATTTTGGGTAAACTGAAAAAAATCGCCACTTGCTCCCAAAATGGTATCATGATACTCGGTGCTTCCCACGGTTTCAGTTTGGTAATACACATCAAAATTCCACCGTTGTTGTATCTTTTCTGTAACCAACATTAGCTCGGTTGGGGTGATAGTAGCCGGCTGTTCTTTTTCCTTTTTACATGAGAAAAAAAGCATGGCAAAAACAAAAAATAGTAGGTATCGAAAAGTCATAGGTAAAATTTGAACCTAAAACTACTATCTATAATTTATATGTAGCATATAAAAGTTGACAGAAATCAACCGCTTCTTTCTTGCAAACTCCAAAGAATACCAACTTCCATTCGTATTTTCACGGCGTGAAACTGTCAAACATACGCCTAGAGGTAATGGCACAATTAGAAAAATCGATGTCCGATTTTATGACTACCTACCTAAAACCAATTGATGATAACTGGCAACCAGCCGATTTTTTGCCCGATGCAAGTAGCGAAACTTTTTTTGAAGAAGTAAAAGAAATACAAGCCTTGGCCAAGGAAATGGATTATGATTTGTTTGCCGTACTGATAGGCGATACCATTACCGAAGAAGCGCTACCGAGCTACGAAAGTTGGCTCACGAGTGTAGAAGGTATTGACCAAGAAAGTAACAATGGCTGGAGCCAATGGATACGCGCTTGGACTGCCGAAGAAAATAGACACGGCGATTTGCTCAATAAATATCTCTACCTCAGCGGCCGGGTAAACATGCGCGAGTTTGAAACTTCTACCCAATATTTAATAGCCGATGGTTTTGATATTGGCACAAGCTTTGATCCGTATCGTAATTTTATTTATACAAGTTTTCAGGAGTTGGCCACCAATGTATCGCACCGGCGCGTAGCTGGTTTGGTAAAAAAAACGGGCAATAATAAACTAGCAAAAATGTGTGGCGTAATAGCTGCCGACGAAGCCCGCCATGCAAAAGCGTATCAGCATTTTGTAAAAAAAATATTGGAGATTGACCCTAGCGAAATGATGCTGGCTTTCGAAGATATGATGAAAAAGAAAATTGTGATGCCCGCACACCTTATGCGCGAAACCGGCGGACAAATAGGCGAAGCCTTCAAACATTTTAGCGATGCGGCCCAACGCCAAATGGTTTATACCTCGCAAGACTATGTAGATATTTTTCGACACTTAAATAAAGAATGGGCGATAGATAAAATTACAGACCTTACAGACCAAGCCGAAAAAGCACGGGACTTTTTGATGGGCTTACCGGATAGACTTGAGCGCATTTCGGAACGAATAAAAATTCCGGAAAAGCAGTATCAGTTTAAGTGGCTGGGGATATAGTTTAGTTATACGGTCGCACCTGTTTTATAATTACGCGTCCGTTTTTTATTTTAAATTCTATATCCAACGCATACTCCGAATACTGAATTTGCTCTTCGCGCACATTGTAATAATAATGGTATTTTATACGCTGTATGGCCGTAAACAAATTGCTTAACTGCTGCGAGGTCATCAGCGGTTTTTCGTAATTCAAGCTAGAGTATGAAATGTAATCATTATTCATCGTTCCGTCAGAATAGCTTTTGCTTAAAATAGAAAGTTCGGCAGTTGCGGTATCGCTACCCGCCACAATTGCAACCTCTCCTTTTTGCGCATTTATTACAAATGATTCATCGTTTTTTCTATACAAATTTTTGCTCACTACTACACCATTTACATCTTCGGCACCAAAAGCTTTGTGTACCAAAATTGCCATCGCTACTGTTTTTTGATTAATACCAAAATATTGACGCTCTCTGAAGGCACGTTCGTTCCAAGTACTGGCCCATACTTTTTTTATGGCACGTTCAATAGTTTTTCCTTCGGTGATACCATAAATTCCGGTGTAGGAATTGTACAATCCAGCTCCGTTAAAACCTTTGATATCCTCGGCATTTGTACTGGATCGAAATCGTATTCTCTCATTTTTTTCGTAACCCAAAGCCGTAAATTTTTCAAGTATTAAATCCGTACTTTTTTTATTTATAGCATAATTGGTAATGGCTTTTCTAATTTCTTTTAACCGAGCGGTGAGTATTTTTTTATCGTACAACGCCGCGCTATCTTTTAATAAATTATTCAATAATTGCTCTGCACCCGATGCTTTAAAATGCGATAAATAAAAGGGCGTAGGAATGGCAAAAGCTTTGCTAGGCAAATCACAAGTTTTGGTTAGTTTTTTAATATTAAAAAGCTCGGCTAAGTTAGCAGCCTTGCCACCAATTTTCGCTACATCTTTTTGGGAGTAAGCTTCAATATTTTGTAGACTGGCATACCCTCTATCCACTGCCAAATATTTTATTGGTGCTAGTATTTTTTCATTTTTGATACGATAAAAATCTTTGTTGGTAGCCTCAGTAATTTTATAAGTATCTGTAATTTGTAAGCGAATGGGTTTGTTCACAAAAGCCTTAATATCCCTATCAGTAAACGCATCTTTGTAAGCCATAACAGGTGTCCCTCGGTTGTGACAAAGAATATTTATATGGCTAAGCGGTGATTGAAATTTGGTAATAATTAGCCCCGCACACAAATCAATATCATTGGGCGAGCCATTAGTCAGCACAATATCCCACGGGTTAATTTGTGTTTTATGCAGGGTATCTATATGTATTTTTCGTAAAATACCAATGGCCGTTCCTTGCACCAACATTTGTTTTGATACACCGCTGTACAATTCATTGGTCGTGATTGTTTTTACAGGATTTTCCAATCGTTGTATAAATTGAACTTGCGCATCAGTACGCGGATGAAACAATAATTTTTCGTCAATAAAACTATTCTCTTTTACCATTTTAAACATCTGCAAAACATCATGGCTAAACCGCTCAATATCTGAAAACTCTAAGGTGTAAATATTTTTTTCAGGATAGAAATTAATGTTAGCAAAAACATATTCTCGCCGATTACCCGACCTGTAATTTGTCACATTAAATTGGCTGAGCTCTTGGGTGTTACCTAATATTTTGAAACAAAAATCACGGTGATAGCGATACGCTTTTGCCGATAAAAAGTACATTTTTTGTCTACGCAAATCCAATACTACTTTTACTGATTGGGTACCACTATATTTTTCGGAGAGTGGTTTACCTTCTAGTTTTAAAAATTGCTCATGGCTAATTAGTTTGCTTACATAATTGGTTTGTGCCTTGCAAACAGATGCACATAAAAACAATAATGTACCCAAAATAAAATATCCAATACGTGCCATTGCGTATTAAAAATAAAGGATTAAAATTAAAGATCACGTTATTAATTTTGCCCCGCCTTCATCTTCTCAGCATTTTCTGCAAACATTAATGCGTCCAACATTTCTTGAATATCGCCGTTTACAAATGCATCGAGATTGTACATAGTTTTGCCAATGCGGTGATCAGTAATTCTGCCTTGTGGCCAATTGTAAGTTCTAATTTTTGCACTACGGTCGCCGCTGCTTACCAATGTTTTTCGTTGGCTGGCAATTGCGTCTTCGTGTTTGCGTACTTCGGCTTCGTACAATCTGCTGCGGAGCATTTCCATGGCGCGCAGTTTATTACCAAGTTGCGTTCGTTCTATTTGGCAAATTACTACCTCGCCTGTAGGTATGTGCGTCAGCATTACTTTGGTTTCCACCTTATTTACATTTTGTCCGCCCGCGCCACCACTGCGTGAGGTTTCCATTTTTACGTCGCTTTCTTTTAGCTCGAAATCAACTTCTTCAGCTTCGGGCATGGCGGCTACAGTAGCAGCAGAAGTGTGTACGCGGCCTTGCGTTTCCGTAGCGGGTACGCGCTGCACGCGGTGTACACCACTTTCGTATTTCATAATGCCATACACATCGTCACCACTAAATTGCAAAATTGCTTCTTTGTATCCGCCACTCGTTCCTTCATTTATTGAAAGTATTTCTACTTTCCATCCTTGCTTCTCGGCGTATTTTATATACATGCGCACAAGGTCACCGGCAAAAATACTGGCCTCGTCGCCACCTGTGCCGGCGCGTACTTCTAGTACCACATTTTTTTCGTCTTGCGGATCTTTGGGGATCAGCATTTGCTGAATGGTGTTTTCTAAGTTTTCTTTTTCAGCTTCTAGCGGGGCAATGTCAGCTTTGGCTAGTTCGCGTAATTCAGCGTCTTGCTCTTCGTTCAAAATTTCTTTGGCAAACTCCAAGCTGTCTAAACACTTTTTATAGTCTTCGTATTTTTTTACAACTTTTTCTAGCTTGCTATATTCTTTGCTGAGGGCCATAAATTTTTTCTGGTCGCTCACCACATCAGGGTTGGTAAGCGACACACCAATATCTTGGAACTTTGCATTGATGGCTTCTAACTTGTCTAACATAAAGGGGACAAAAGTACTTTTTTTATAAATATAAAAACCTCCAAAGTCTATTGCAATATTGATAATCGACTTTGGAGGTTCAATCTTAAACGTTTTTAAAGATTATCTATCTCACTAATTATCTCTGCCATGTTTTTCTTTTCGAGCGTCATGGTAGCCGCGTGATTATTGTTGATTAAACTACCCACTTTTTTAGCAAAATAATATTCGCTATCAACCTTTGCCAATGCTATAAAGTTTGCCTTCATCCCAATGGGCAACTTAAAATCATTTCCGAGCTGAAGTAGGTTTAAGTTATTGACATCGGTTTGATACATACTTACAGTTCCGTTTATGTCGGGCAGTACAATATAAACCACCGCACCATACTCTTTTACCTGTTTACCCGTGAGGGTCACCTGCACAGTTGTTTTGAGTCGCGGATCATTATAAAATCGATCGCAGTTTATCCAATTAAAATTTAGTACACTATCAAATGCATAATAAT
>JBBSPP010000185.1:0-6305 GCA_038258625.1 Chitinophagales bacterium | reverse complement strand
TATGCAACATCAATCGATTTAAATAAATCTGAAAATGTAATTACCATTGATTTCACGGCGCTTTCTTATTCTTACTCCGATAAAGTTCAATACGAATATAGGTTGTTAGGTTTTTCTGATAACTGGAATAAAACAATGGGTAAGCCTTCTGTTACTTATACTAATTTAGAATCGGGGAAATACAATTTTCAAGTTCGTGTGAAAAATATGGGGAAAAATCAACCTATTAGAAATCTTCAGATTAATGTGTTACCGCCTGTATATGAAACGTTGTGGTTTAGGGCACTGGTTTATTTTGTAATTGGTTTTATTGGTTTTGTTTTAATTAGGCTATTATTAAAAAACACTCAGGGACAGCGCAATATCTTAAAACATAAATATGAAATTGAAAAATTGGAATCGGAAAAAAAACGAATTGAATTTGACAATGAAATTAAAGAAACTAAAAAAAGATTTAGGCAAGATGAAATAAATTATAAAAATGCGCAGCTTGTTTCCACTACCATGCTTTTAACCCAAAAGAATAAAAAAATGAATCAGGTTAAAAATAGGGTTTCACAAATTGTGAAAGAAACGAAAAATACGGATGCTAAAACCAAATTAAAACAAATCGTAGAGAATATTGATACCGAATTTAAGGTTGAAGAAGATTGGAATACATTTGAATCGCATTTTAATGAAGTGCATGCAGACTACATAAAACGTCTAAAAGAAAAGTATCCAGATCTTTCATTGACTTATTTGCGTTTATGTGCGTGTTTAAAACTCGATCTTACTACAAAAGATATTGCTGCCTTATTGAATATATCTCCCCGTGGTGTAGAAAAATCGCGTTCTCGATTACGGAAAAAATTATCCCTGCCGCCAGGGGGCAATCTGCTTCAATTTATAGCTAAGATTTGATTTAAAATGCTGTATAATAGTATAATATATATCTTTGGTTGTCGTAGTTTTGTCACACGTGATATTAACACTTGTCGCATACTTGTCGTACTAAAAATTATTTATTTTTTAATAATTTGAAATAAATTGCATCCTCATAATTCTCAAAAGAAAGACACTTTATTTACTAACTACTTAATTTATTAACTAATTCATTAACTAAATTTATTAAATTCTATGAAATATTTAGACAAACATCATTTATGGCTTAAACAAGTTTTGTTGAAACCATTTTTATTGCAAAAAAATGTCATGCTATTATGCTTATTTATGCTTTTATGTAGCATAAACCTAAATGCTCAATCACCTGTTGGTGCAAATGGTAAGTTGAAAGTTTCTGGAACACGTATGGTAAATGAAGCCGGAAATGTTGTACAGCTTAGGGGTTTTAGTACGCATGGTATCAACTGGTTTACCGATTGCTACAATTTTAATTCAATGAGTTCTATTGCCAAAGATTGGGGCGCCGATATTTTTCGTATTGCCGTTTACCCAACTGAAAAACCCGACGGAACAAAAGGAGGGTATGAAGGCAACCCAGATTTCTGGAAAAAATATGTAGATGATTTAGTGGATATGTCTGAGAAATTAGGGATGTATTGCTTAATCGATTGGCATGTTCTAACACCTGGCAATCCAAATGATGCCACGTATCTTCCAATGGCAAAAGAGTTTTGGGCGTATATGTCTAAAAAGCACGCAGGTAAAAAGCATGTGCTTTATGAAATTTGTAATGAACCAAATGGTGTGAATTGGCCAACTGTAAAAACGTATGCTGAAACAATTATTCCTATTATTCGGGCAAACGATCCAAGTACCATTATTATAGTGGGCAGTCCTACATGGAGTTCCGATGTGGATGTAGCTTCAAATAACCCAATTACTGGGGAAACTAATATTATGTATTCTTTTCATTTTTATGCTGCTACGCATACTCAAAATTATCGCGATAAAATTTCAACTGCTATTTCTAATGGACTTGCCATATTCGCTACTGAATGGGGTACAACAGCCGCTAGTGGAGGTGGAGGTGCCAATTATACAGAAAGCGATATTTGGATGAATTTTTTAAATACAAATAAAATTAGCTGGTGTAACTGGAGTTATTCCGATAAAGACGAGACTTCGGCAGCGTTGATTAAAGGTTCAGCATCACAGAACTTGTGGAACAACCCAACTACCTCAGGTGCTTATGTTAAGAATAAAATGAATTCGCCCGCAGATACTTGGGCTGGAAGTGCAAATATTAAACCAGCAGCCAATATTTCGGCGCCTCTAAATAATGCTTATTTTTTAAACAATTCTGCCATAACTATTAATGCCGATGCAACGGATATAAACGGAACTATTAGTTCGGTTAAATTTTATGTTGATGGGACATTGGTTGGTACGGATACTTCTTCACCTTATAGTTACGTATGGACTCCAACTGCTTCAAAAGACTATGTTCTTAAAACTGTGGCAACCGACAATTCAAATGCAACAGGAACATCGCTTGAAAGAACGATACACATTGTAAATACAATTAACCAAACGGCATATCCCAATGGTACACCTACTGTTATTGCAGCAGGAACGGTTGGAACCACAACTACCATAAATACAATTAACTTCGATAATGGTGGTGAGTCTATTGCATACCACGATTTAGATGGTGTTCATAAAGGCCCCGCAGGTTCGCCAAGATATGCTGAAGGTGTTGATGTGGAAAGCTCAAATAATATTGGTTATATTAATAACGACGAGTGGTTGGAATATACCATTAACATTTCAACTGCCGGGACATACGATTTTACATTAAATTGTGCATCGCAACTTTTCCCAACAGGCAAAATGCATTTAGAACTTGATGGCACTTCTATTACTGATGTAAAGAGTATTCCTCCATCAGGAAACTGGGGCTCTTATCAACCAAATACTATTACAGGCGTTTCATTGCCTTCTGGAATACATGTATTGAGACTTTATTTCGATGTTGGTTACTTCAATACTTCTACTTTTAGTTTTAAATATACAGGTGGTGGGGTCAATGTTCCCGTAACAGGCGTAACGCTATCCCCAGCCTCAGTATCTTTAGCGTTAAATGAAACAACTACTTTAATAGCAACCATTACTCCAAGCGATGCTAGTAACAAATCGGTTACTTGGACAAGCAGCAATACCGCAATTGCAACAGTAAGCTCAACGGGTGTTGTAACTGGTAAAGCCGCTGGAAGTGCAACCATTACGGTTAAAACTGCTGATGGAAACAAAACAGCCGCCTCTGCTATAACCGTTACCAATGTTAATATACCCGTTACTGGTGTTGAACTGGTTCCTGCAACACTTTCAATAGAGCAAGGAAAATCAAAAGCTTTAACGGCTAATGTTTTACCAGCTAATGCCAATAATAAGGCAGTAACTTATAGTTCAAGTAAAACTTCGGTTGCTACTGTAAATGCAAGTGGTGTTGTTACTGCGGTTTCTTTAGGTTCTGCCAATATAACCATTACTACGGCAGATGGTAATTTTACAGATGTATCGGTAATTACGGTAACAGCTGCAACGGGGCCTCCGTTAAATGCATATCCTTATGGTATTTTGCCAAGCAATGGAAGTGTTGCCGATGCACAAAGTGCCTATAATACATTTATGAATTTATTTTTTGAGGATTGTAATGATGGTAAAGGTCGTATCAAATGGGGACTAGCAACTAATGGATGGGAACAACCTGGGCAAACCGTTTCTGAAGGTATTGGCTACGGTATGTTGTTGGCTGCTTATTATAACGATAAAACCAGGTTTGATAAGCTTTGGAAATATTACAAAGCTTTTCCAGATGCAAACGGTTTAATGCATTGGAAAACACAAGGGTGTTCAAGTGTAGTAGAGCAAAATGCAGCAACTGATGCAGAAGTGGATGCAGCCATGGCACTTATTGTAGCCGATAAAGCATTTGGAAGTTCAGGCTCGGTAAATTACGAAAGCGATGCCAAATGGTTAATCGGTAAAATAAAGCAAAACGAGGTAGAAAGTGGCAGTTATGTGCTAAAACCTGGTGATGTTTTTGGTGGAAGTTCCCTTACCAATATTTCTTATTTTGCTCCTGGTTATTTCAGGGCGTTTGGTCAATATACCAACGATGCACCTTTCTGGAATAATGTGGTTGATACATGTTATCAAATTATAAATGCAAACTTAACGGCGAATAATGCCGTGGGTGGTTTGGTATCCGACTGGTGTAATGCAAGTGGAAATCAGGCTCAAGGCAAATCATTGGATTATTCGTATGATGCTTGTAGAACTAACTGGAGAATTGCCACCGATTATGTTTGGTATGGCGATTCACGTGCTAAAGCTTATTTGGATAAATCAAATAGTTTCACGCAAGATTTTGTTGGTGGCATTCAAAATATTAAGGATGGTTACAAACAAAACGGTAGCTTGATATCAGGTCAAAGATATCATAACACTACATTTATTTCAACTTTTGCTTGTGCAGGTGTTGCATTAAATAATGTATCAGAATTAAACACCTATTACACTGAAATTGGAACAGTAGCTCCATTTAGTTATTTTGATTATTCATTTGATATATTAGGAAGAACATTGTTGACCGGTTTATTTCAAAATCCTTTAAGCCCGACAGCAGTAGTTCCCGTTACAGGAATAACGGTTTCTCCAACCACAGCATCTATTAAAAAAGGAGAAACAAAAGCATTAACTGCTAGTGTATTGCCATCCAATGCCACAAACAAGAACGTAACATGGAGCTCAAGCAATACGGCCATTGCAACGGTGAGTTCAACAGGTACGGTAACTGCTGTTGCCGTTGGCAATGCCACCATTACGGCAACCTCGTCCATCTCAACAATTAAAGCCAGTTGTGCGGTTACGGTCACCAATACCACAACTGCCCAACAGGCGTATCCCAATGGTGTCCCTCATGCCATACCAGGCACGATCCAACCGATAAACTACGATACGGGTGGCGAAGGTATCGCTTACCACGATGCCGATTCCGGAAACTCAGGGGCCGGCATCAGACAGAATGAAGGTGTGGACACGGATACTAAAATTCCTGCTGGGAATATAGGCTGGGTCTCCACTGGCGAATGGTTGGAATATACCGTGAACGTTAGCCAAACGGGCCCATATAATATCAACGTGTTAGTAGCATCGACCGGCAACAGCGGTGCGTACCATATAGAGTTTGGGGGCGTGGACAAAACAGGCGTTAAAACGGTGGCTTCCACCGGTGGATGGGGCGCATTTGTGACCAAGACCATCTCCAATGTGTCATTAACATCTGGGGTGCAGGTAATGCGTGTTTACATGGATGGCCCCGGATTTAATTTGGGCACTATAACCTTTTCATCTAATAACACTTGCGCCGCAAGCCCTATTACGGCCAATGTTAAGATTAACAGTGGGGCATTAATTCAAAGCAAGACAGCTACGGCCAAAGTGGGCGATCTAGTGCTGTTGAGCCCAGTGGCAGCTAATGGTGGCAGTTGGAGCTGGACCGGCCCAAGCTTTAGCGCGACAAGCCGCGAAGTTTCGTTCAGCAATATACAAACTAAAAATGCGGTCAATTTTGTGGTCACATAGACAAATAGCTGTGGCACGTCCAGTACGGAAACCTTTACGGTTACAGTTAGTGCGAATCAAAATTACACATTGAGCACCAATGTAACCGGTTCGGGCAGTGTTGTGCTCAACCCATCAGGGGGGGTCTATGCCAGTGGGGCAGTGGTCACCGCTACCGCAACGGCACAATCAGGCTGGCATTTTGTTAATTGGACGGGCAGTGCAAGCGGCACTAGTTCCGCGGTACAGGTTACCATGAGCTCGAACAAGGCCATTACGGCGAATTTTGAGGTCAACGGTGCAACCACGCCATGCGCCAACCCGACTCCGATTTCAGTTAGCTTCTCGCACGATGGATCAGGCAGCTATTGCTGGGTCACTTCCGATGATATCTCATATATAAATTCATGGAACACCACTAAACTGGAAATTAATGGCGTTGATTTCAAAAATCTATGGGCGAACAGTTTGCCCGCTAAGATCAATGGCAAATACTATATAACCTTCGAAGGTTCGCTTGGTTGGTCGCATTTTGAAGCGGTCGGTTCAGCACAAAAAGCTATCAATGCTAAAGATCAAGCTATAGTGAAAATGGAGATTTATCCGAATCCAGCTAGTAAAAATGTGACTATTTCAAATATTAAATTTTACAATGAAATTCGAGTGTTCAACAGTAGCGGGACACAAATGTTTGTGAAAAAATAGGTGATGAAGATACTGTAAATTTATCCGTTTCTAAATTAGAGGCAGGCACCTATATTATTGTATTAAATGCTGCAAATGGCCAGCAAACC
>JBBSPP010000184.1:0-6318 GCA_038258625.1 Chitinophagales bacterium | reverse complement strand
TGCAGATGTATGTAAACTATTATGACCGCAAAATAAAATTGGAAGATGAGAATAAAACGATAGGAATTGTACTTTGTCAGAATAAAAGCGAATCAGTTGTAGAATTTACATTGCCCGAAAACAATGAACATATTTTTGCAAGTAAATACAAAACGGTGTTACCAAGTAAAGACGAATTGAAATTATTGATTGACGAAAAGAAGGATATTTAATGCAAGTAAATTTCAGAAGTATATCAGATAATGTAATTGGCGGTACAAAGTGGAAAGCAATTTTTGACGACTATTGGCCAGCGTATAGAAATTGGTTGGTACAAGAAAAGTATTATAAAAAAACTGATTTGGCCACAGCGCAAAAAGCGCTGAAAATGTTTATGCCAGAGATGTATTTGGCCTACGAAAACTTATGCATCATTGCGCAAGCCGATGTTTTGGCGGCTACTTTTTTGACGGGTTATAAATTGCCCGAATATACTGGCGCTTGCGCCCAAGCTGTAATGACCAAAGGCGAAATTCAGTTGGTGCGTAATTATGATTATCTGCCAAGTTTGTTGGAAGGTGTTTTTTTACAAACCAATTGGAACGGAAAAAATGTAATGGGCATGAGCGATTGCCTCATTGGGTTGGTGGATGGAATGAACGATGATGGCCTCGCGGTTTCTATTTCTTTTGGTGGGCAAAATACGGTGGGCGATGGCTTTGGCATTCCGTTTATCATTCGCTATATCTTGGATTTTTGTAGCTCCGTGCCGCAAGCTGTAAAGGTTTTAAAGCGCGTGCCATCGCACATGGCGTATAATATTACAGTGATTGATAAAACTGGCGCGTATAAAACAGTGATGGTTGCACCAGGAAAAAAAGCTCGAGTTTTGAATGATAAATTTGCTACAAACCATCAGGGCGAGGGGCTTTGGCAAACCAATGCCGATTTTAATAATACGCTAGCGCGTGCGGCTTTTTTAAAAAAAATATTGGCGAAAAGGAAACTTGCACCTTCAGAATTGGTGGACGCTTTTTTGCATCCGCCTTTGTATAACACCGAATTTTCCAAAGGGAATGGTACACTTTATACGGCGGTATATAAACCTGTGCATGGCACGGCCGAGCTTATTTGGAAAGATAATTATCAGCTACAACAATTTGATAATTTTGCAGAAAGCCAGCTATTAATGACTTTCGTAGATGATTTTAAGAAAATAGAAAAGAGGTCCAACAGTAAAAAAACAGTACCCAAAAATGAGTCCAAAAAGGGTGAACACGCTGTACTAAGACCAAGTAATAAAAAAACAAAAACTGCAAAAGGAAAACAAGCAGCGACCATCATACCAAAATAATTTTGTAAAAGGTTCACGTAATTTTTCAAGACGTTTAAGTAGAGTTTAAAGATTTTTGCCAAAAATAAAATATAATGCAAATAGAATTTAGAAGCATAAAAGAAAGCAGCAAGCCAGGAGAAAAATGGCTGGAGTTGTACAACACGTTTTGGCCAGGTTATAAAAATTGGCTCACGACAAATAATTTTCAGCACAATGTAAGTTTGGAAGATAGCAAAGCGGCGTTGCTAAAGTATATGCCCAAGTTTTTGCCTACTTATAATAAGCTATGTAAATTGGTAGGCGATGACGAAATTGCACATAAATTTTTCACGGGTTTTCAGCCGCCCGCTTACATTGCCGCCTGCGCGCAGGCCGTAACAAGTAGTGATGAAATTCAGCTAGTGCGCAATTATGATTACGCGCCTGATTTGTTAGAAGGGGCATTTATGCTCACGAAATGGAATAGCAAAAAAGTGATGGGCGTCAACGATTGTCTGATCGGTTTGGTTGATGGAATCAATGATGATGGTTTGGCCGTGTCGCTAACATTTGGTGGGCGCAAAGAGTGCGGCAGCGGTTTTGGGATTTCTTTTATCTTGCGTTATGTGTTGGAGTTTTGTAAAACGGTTGATCAAGCAGTAAAATGTTTGACCACGATTCCATCGCACATGTCGTACAATGTTTTGGTGGTGGATAAAACAGGAAAATTTAAAACCGTAATGGTAGCGCCTGACAGAAAACCGTTGGTCACTGACCTTGCCTGTACAACAAATCATCAAATGAAAGTTGACTGGCCAGAAAATGCACAGTTTAATAAGACGGTGGAGCGGTTGAATTTTTTGAAAGATGCGCTTGAGCAGGGAGTTACAAATGATGAGTTGGCGAGCATCCTATTAATGTCGCCCATGTACAATACAAAGTTCAGTCAAGGATTTGGCACACTTTATACAGCGGCCTATTATCCAGAATCTGGTCGGGCCAAACTGCTTTGGCAGGAGCATGAAATGAATCAAAGTTTCAAGGATTTTAAAGAGGAGCGAGTAATGATTTATTTCCCAAGCTATGTAGAAACGGCAAAGGTTGCAGACGGTACAAAAGTTACCAAGCCAGCCATTGCACAGCTTGATTGGCAGTCAACCGTGGCCGAAATTTTGGCACAAAGCATGGCAAAATACGCGCATAAAAAAACGGCCAAGGATATTGAAGATTTTAAAAACAGTTTTATGCAGGGTAACAATATTTCTTGGGAAGCGATTGCCAGTTATTGGACAAATTATGGCGCGCATCAAGAATTAGAAAACGACTAAAAAATAAATATTATAATGAAAGAATTTAAGACAAGCAATCCGTACAACGGCGAAGAATTAGCAACCTATACGGAACTGACCGAGCAAGAGCTTGATACAAAATTAGAAAATGCACAAACGGCTTTTAAAAGTTGGCGAAATGTTCCACTTGCAGAGCGTTGTGATTTGATGAAAAAAGCTGGAAAAGTTCTTTTAGAAAATGTAGAAGAATATGCCAAAATGATGAGCTTAGAAATGGGCAAACCAATTAGCGAAGCCCGTGGCGAAGTAAAAAAATGTGCGTGGGTGTGCGATTATTATGCAGACAATGCCGCCGAATTTTTAGCCGATGAAATGATAGAAACTGATGCACAAAAAAGTTTTGTGGGTCACAGCCCAATAGGAACCGTGTTGGCCATCATGCCTTGGAATTATCCGTTTTGGCAGGTGTTTCGTTTTGCTGCGCCTACATTAATTGCTGGTAATACGGCTTTGCTAAAGCATTCGTCAAATGTTTTTGGCAGCGCAGAATTGCTAACTGATGTATTTGTAAAGGCTGGTTTTCCCAAAGCTGTTTTTCAAAATTTAATTGTGCAACATGATGTAACCGAAAAAATAATGAGCCACGATGCTGTGCAGGCTGTAAGCCTTACGGGTAGTGAGCGAGCAGGTGCTTCGGTGGCGGCGATTGCTGGTAAGCATATCAAAAAATCATTGTTGGAGCTTGGCGGGAGTAACGCATTTATTGTGTGGGCGGATGCTAATCTTGATGAAACTGTAAAAACTTCCTTGGCATCGCGGATGATGAATTGTGGGCAAAGTTGTATCGCCGCCAAGCGTTTTATTCTGCATGAAGATATTTATGATGCCTTTGTAGAAAAATTTGTAGCGGGCGTAAAAGAATTAAAAAGCGGCGACCCAATGTCGGAGGATACGCAAATAGGCACTATGGCGCGTGAAGATTTGGCTGATGAATTGCAAAAGCAAGTAACTGACTCTGTAGCCAAAGGTGCCGATTTATTACTCGGTGGCAAACAAAATAAAGCCTACCACGAGCCTACCGTTTTAGGAAATGTAAAACCTGGCATGCCTGCTTTTGACGAAGAAACGTTTGGGCCATTGGCAGCCATGATTAAAGTAAAAACAATTGAAGAAGGTTTTGAATTAGCGGCACAATCAAAATTTGGTTTAGGCTTGACGGTTTGCACCGCCGATGTTGAAAAAGCACTCAGCTATGCCGACCATGTTGCGGACGGGGCTTATTTTATAAACGAACTTGTCAAATCTGATCCACGTTTACCATTTGGCGGCACAAAAAAATCAGGCTTTGGGCGAGAGCTTTCTAAGGATGGCATGTTGGAATTTGTGAATCGAAAGACGGTTTATGTGAAGTAGGATTTAATCCACTCGGTCCATAATCCACTGCATCAAAAAATCCTCATCAACAATAGACCAAGAGTGACATTTTCGTTCGCCCTTTTCAAATCCTTTGCCTGATGTGGTGACTAAAGAAACATCTGAATTACCTAGCTTAGATAGTTGGTCAGCGAAACCAGTTATATCGAAAGAATTAATGTCGTAGTAACTACATCCGCGCTCTTTTTCCCACCAATCCATGTCGGGTTCATGAAAAAGAATGATGGGCGTATTTTTAAAATAAATTGCATTACCACCGTCTTTTGCAAATTGAGAATAAATAGAGCGGCTCCTATATTTTTCTAAATTTTCTTCGGGTGTGCCTAAATGTTCGGGAAAAATTTTCATCATTAACTCAGCCTCCCAAGCCATGCCGTCCGTGAAGTTTTTGCCATTGTTTTTTGCTGAAAAATAAAAACGCTCGAAATCAAGTGGCGGGTCATTTACAAATGCTCCTTTTATTTTTATACCATATTTCGATTTTCCTTGCGCGCAAAATCGAGTGTATTGCAATGCACGAGTACCGCTAGACGACATGCCACCGATAAAGATATTCTGCCTGGGAATATTGTGGGCAACGATAACTTCATTGACAATTTCATCAAGCAAAATTGCTGGAGTATCTGTATAACCCATTTCCGGAAAAACGTTGGAGGTCGTAGCGTACAGCATTACAAATCCGTTTTGCACTATTAAATCGCCAATTTTGTACGGGCTTTTCTTATTTATATCTGGCAGGCTCGAATAGTCACGAATAACGATGCCTTTTATTTTTTGATTTTCTGGAACAATTTTTAAATAACAATTTATGGTCGAATCGTCATCTAGATAAACGTAGGTTGAATTTTGAGCAATTAATGATAAAGAAAAAAAAGTATAGGCTAGGGTAAAAAATAATAATCTCATGGAATAAATGTATGTATAGCAGACGTGATTTATCTGGATTGCGTTGGGATATGGAAATTAGATATTCATGCACTATTTTTACCGCACAATTATAAATATGAAAGCATTTATCACGTTTAGTTTTTTTGCCTGTGTTTTAGCCATCACATCTTGTGTAAAAGAGAAAGAACCCATTGCAAAGATTTGCAACGAGGAGCCGCAGATTATTACTACAAAAGATACTTTGGTGCTTACTAATTGTTCGGAGTTTTATACTACGCAATTATGGTCTTTGCCTGGTGGCCTTAGCAGTACCCAAAATTCTGTTGCTTTTGCAAGCCCAGTAGCAGGCAAATTTATAATTACCCTAAAAGTGGGTAACGAAAAATACGCCAATAATTACATAGCTACGCGCAATATAGAGGTAATAAAAGCACCTTAATTTTACTCATCATTCGCCTCGGCACTGTCTTCATACAGTACCGGCTTTTCGCGTGGCGATACGATTCTGAAAATCTTTTCGGGCTGTTTGTAAATATTTTGGTTATATTTATTACCCAAAACTATTATAGTAAAATTATCATCTACAAAACGGTAGAAGCAAGTATTGTTTCCATGCCACCAGCCATTATGATAAATTACACGCATATTTTCGGTAGGGTATTGGATCATACGCCAGCCTAGGCCATAATTTCGCTGTGAAGGTTTTTCAAAACTACATGGTTTGCACATTTCTTTTAGTGTGCCCCATTTCAACAGTTTATCGGTATAAAGTGCTTGATCCCATTTGTACAAATCGCGCACGCAGCTGTACACACCTTTGTCGCCATACACACCATCTTGGTGCATATCAGCCCAATGCTGCCAAGTGTTTTTATAACTTTTAGCTTTATTGGGCGCTGCAAAAACATGAGGATTATGAATTTCAGTATTATTCATATCCAATTTTTTAAAGACAAAGCGCTCCATAAAATATTTAAATTTCATACCACTTACGCGCTCTACAACTGAAGCTAGCATGGCGTAATTACTATTGCTGTATTTAAAATTTGTATTGGGTGTGAAATATAATGAAGGTTTTTAAACACCCCATATTGTGGCATTAATTAACCAAGCAGATTTTAATAAATAGACCAATAAATGACGAAAACAATAAACAATATTTTAAAATTTAAGTTAATCAGTGTTAATGATTATTCGCTCACTGTATTTGAATTAGCGAGTGTATTTCTCATATTTATTGTTACCTATTTTATTTTATGGCTCATTAAGAAAATGCTTTTCCGCAGTGGTAACAAAAATAAATTTGATAGCGGAAACACCTATTCCCTTTTTCAGATAATCAAATACATCATTTGGATAATCTCCATTAGCGTAATGTTAGATACCATGGGTATTAAACTTACTTTATTGTTG
>JBBSPP010000183.1:0-6320 GCA_038258625.1 Chitinophagales bacterium | reverse complement strand
TGAATTTTTAATTGTACCTAATTCAACTTTCAATTTTGGGAATTTTCGATTTTCATCTTTTCTTAACTCATCCAAATCTTGCCTTCTTTTCCAATTCAAGATTCGAATCATAGGAGGTAGGAAATCGTCCACTTTATTCATTGAATCATCAGTCCACAAGGAATATGTAGATATGTTTTGAAATCCTTCATCCCGAATAGTTATTTGTAAATCCTTTTCTAGCCAATCACCTTCTGATAAACGAAATATTGCACTTGGTCCTTCAACAAGTTTATTCCCAATTTTCAATACTCTTCTATGATTAGTTTTTCTATTCATTCTTGTTTTTAGTGAAAGCTAACATCTGTATATACGTAACTCATATACCAAAATGTCCTTTCAAATATATTACAGAATACAGTCAAAGCGGATAAAAAATCGGAACCGTTACTGCACTCATAAAAGAAGGCTGCCAAATAAAATTAGCAGCCTCCAGATTTTTTACATTGTCAAAAAAAAAATCTAATTCGGTATCATTCCGTGTGGGTCAATTACAAATTTTTTGGCAGCGCCTTTATCAAAATCGGCATATCCTTTTGGTGCATCTTTTAGGATAATGCCTTTTACCAAATCTTTATTTTTTAAAAATTGTGGGTGCGTACCCACCGGCAGGTAGGCTGAGTCATGGTGATGTTAGCAATTGTTTTTTAATTTTTCTATACTTTTCTTCAAACCACAATTTGCTAGGGTTGCCAAAACTTCATTCTTTGTTTTTTTTGGATTTTGAAGTCTATTGATCATTTTATTAAATGCTTTGCAAGCTATTTCTGGATTTATATCAATTAGGTTTGAAATTAACTCATCAGGTTTTTGTATTTCTATATCATATTTTGAGAGTTCCTTTTTGGGAAAATCCTTGATGTTGAAAGTAACTATCAAATCAGCATTGCATTTTATTGCACAAGCCACAACGTGTCTATCATCTTTGTCTGGAATATTAATGCTTGGTATTAGATCTTCAAAATTTTCTACATTGGCATCGGGGAAAGCCAAATTCATTGCATTTATAGTTTTGACTAGTTGCACTTTTGTCAAATCGGTTCGATTTTTCAATAGATTGCGTAACCATTCATCCTGAATTACTGCATTCCACTTTGCTTTAAACAGACCTTCTGCGGCTAAGGATAATAAAATATCTCTAATGGGTGCTGGATACAAAACGCAAGCATCCAATACTACTTTAAATTTAGGGGAATGTATCATTAGTAACCAAGGTTTAGGTCTTGCGCTTGATTTGATAAAAAATCAAGTTGAGATTCTCTTTGTTTAGCCAACTGTTCTTCATAATTCAAAATATCTTTTAAGAGAATTCTTCTATGGCTTCCTACTTTTTTAAAAGGGATTTTTTTAGTCTCTAATAGTTTTACTAAATGAGGTCTTGAAACATTCAGCATATCTGCAGCTTGTTGTGTACTTACTTCCGAATTAGAAGGAACAATTGAAATCGTTTTGCCCTCAGCCATATTTTGAATAATTGCCGAAAGTAATGTCAAAGCTTTTTTGGGTATAGTAATAAATTCGCCAGTTTCCTGTATTTTTATTCTAACTCCTATTTCTCTAGAAGATTTTATTTTTTGAGATACAACTTGAAAACCATGTAAAGAGCTCATTGCAAGCTTTTGGTCTTCTTTTGTAGTTCTTCTGATTACTGTTTCCATAATTATCCGTTTTTATCAAATATAAACGAAATAAACGAAACGATAAAAATAAACGAAATGATTTTGAATAACGGTTTTGTATATGAAACGTAGTGCAGAAAATAGGCAGTTTCGTTTCGGTTAAGCACAAGCCAAATTTAAAAATTTGGCGACCTCGCAAAAATGCCCGAAACGTCGGTTTAGCAACTACTCGCACTATGTTTTATATACGTTGTTGGCAACTGGCTTTTCCTCGGTTTCCATTCGGTCATCGTAAATTCTTAAACTTTCCTTTGCAATACTTACTTGACTTAAAAAAATGTTTACTAATTCAGATTTGCTTTGGTTGTGATTTATTTTGTTATTCTTGTTAATATTCAGTTCTGCAAGTATCTCATTTAAAATAACGTCTGTACCTTCTTGTAAATAATAATTTGAATACAAGTGTATTTCTTGTTTTACAAACTGTACCCAAATTTTATTACCATTTTTTGAAATCGAATATTTATAAACTCTTGCGCCTTCCCAATTGAATAAACCACTTTTGCTTAATTCCATTCCGAAATCCAAGTCAATATCGATTTTATCCAATTCTTTTCCCACAGTATTTAGATTACCTAAAATTTCATTTTCGAGGGATTTATATTCGTTTACTAATTCTTGGACTTCCCTTTCGTTATTGATTATTATAGCTCTTAATTCCTTTGACATATTTAGCGTGTTTTTACCGAGAAATTTAATCTCAAGATATTTTTTAAACTCTTTTAGAAAATGTGAAACGTTTTCAGCCTCACAAATAACTAACCAATTATTTATTAGATTAATTATATCGTGTTTGTAACTAATGACATTGAACTTTTTTTGTTCTATCAGACTTTCTTTCAGTTTCTTATTAATACTTTTTGGTGTTGGTTCTAAACCATAAGGATTTAAATACAGCAACAAATAATTTCCTTTTGATTTTTGTTCCAAATATTTTGAGTAATCGCTTAATTGATTAGTTTGGTCATCTGCCCAAATCTTGTTTTCAATTGCAATTGTTAATTCCTTAAGTTCAATGTAAATATCTATTCTTCTATTTTCAGAGATTATTTTTTCGCAGATATTTACTGAACTATCCACATCGATTTCTTTATCACAGAATGTTTTTACAAATTCCTTCAAGAAAATATTTCCTTGTCCGTGATTTTGTTTTTCATCCAAGAAATAGGCTAAAACTTGACTGATTTTATTTTCGCCGATTGAAAAAAATTGAAATAAGCTAAAGTCAAATGCTAATTGTTTGTCATATTCCTTTTTGAATTTTAAATGTGCATCAATTCTTGATTTTACAATATTCAATATGTTTTCAATTTCTTTATGTTCATTCATCGTTTGCACGGCTTTTTTTTTAGCTTGTTGCCAATCTGTATATACGTAATTCATATACCAAAATGTCCTTCCAAATATATTACAAAACACAGTAAAAGCGGATTAAGTTACAAATGCATATTCGGAGGGCTCTTCCACGTTACATTTTTACAAAAAAAATTATTCTTCCACTATAAAAATTTCTTTACTAAGCCTAAGATTTTAAGCCCTAGCAACAAATAAAGAAGGCTGCTAAATAAAATTAGCAGCCTCCAGTTTTTTTAAAATATCAAAAAAAAATCTAATTCGGAATCATCCCGTGTGGATCAATTACAAATTTTTTGGCTGCGCCTTTATCAAAATCTGCATAGCCTTTTGGTGCGTCTTTTAAATTGATAACTTCAATATTTACCGCGTCAGCAATTTTTACTTTGTCGTGCAAAATTGCCATCATTAGCTGTCTGTGATATTTCATGACAGGGCACTGACCTGTACAAAAGGTGTGCGATTTTGCCCAGCCCAAACCGATTCTAATTTTCAACGAACCTTTTTGTGCGGCTTCATCTTTCGAGCCAGGATCTTCGGTTACGTACAAACCAGGAATTCCTATTGCGCCACCCGCGCGGGTTACAGCCATTGCCTGATTTAAAACTACAGCAGGTTGCTCGGTAGTTTCTTCGCCGCCCGAATGTCCGCGCGCTTCAAAACCTACACAATCTACAAATGAATCCACCTCGGGCACACCCACGATGGCTGCAATTTGTTCTTCTAGCGGTTGGTCTGATTTTAAATTAATTGTTTCGCAACCAAACGATCTTGCCTGAGCTAATCTTTCTTCTACAAAGTCGCCCACGATAACTACCGCCGCGCCTAATAACTGACAGCTCGCCGCGCAGGCCAAACCTACTGGTCCGGCACCGGCAACATACACTGTTGATCCTGGACCAACGCCAGCCGTTACCGCTCCATGAAAGCCCGTAGGAAAAATATCCGAAAGCATGGTGAGGTCTCGAATGTATTCTAAGGCTTGCTCGTTGTAGGGGAACTTTAGCAAATTAAAATCTGCATACGGCACCATCACATACTCCGATTGGCCACCAACCCAGCCGCCCATATCCACGTAGCCATACGCGGCTCCGGGGCGGGCAGGATTTACATTTAGGCAAATACCAGTTTGCCCTTCTTTACAATTGCGGCATCGGCCACAGGCAATATTAAAAGGTACAGAAACGATGTCGCCTACATTGATAAACTCCACGTCGCGTCCTTTTTCTAAAACTTGGCCCGTGATTTCATGACCCAAAACAAGGCCCGATGGCGCGGTGGTTCTGCCGCGCACCATGTGCTGATCCGAACCACAAATATTGGTAGAAACAACTTTTAAGATTACGCCATGCTCGCACTTTCGATTGTCGAGCGCCAGTTTGGGATAATCAATTTCTTCGATTTCTACAACGCCGGGGCCTTTATAAACTACTCCTTGATTTTGACACATAATTATTTTTTTTTAAAAGTGATTAAATAGCCGCTGCTCCTGCCGTTGCAACTGCATGATCGTTTTCTACCGAACTACCGCTTACGCCCACTGCGCCAATTACGTTGCCGCTGCCATCTTTCAGGCATACGCCACCGGGGAACGTTATGAGCCCGCCGTTAGAATGTTCGATGTTGTAAAGCGGACCGCCGGGTTGCGATAAGCCACCTATTGCGCCAGTTTCCATATCAAAAAATCTGGACGTTTTTGGTTTTTTAATTGCAATGTCTAATGACCCCAACCATGCGCCGTCCATGCGGGCGAAGGCTACTAAGTTTGCGCCAGCATCCACCACCGCAATGTTCATTTTGGTATCAATTTCTGATGATTTTGTTTTTGCCGCGGCAATAATTTTTTCTGCTTGTGCTAATGTAATGTTCATGATTTTTTTTATTTTAAATGTTCCCATCAAATGTACATTTTATCAAGAGCAACTAGCTTACGAGTAGCGTTCATTAAGTTGTGATAAAAGGTCATTTCTTTATTGGCAAAAAATAACCAACATTGAAAAAAATTAAACTTCTGTAGGGCTCATGCCAAATTTGTTTTTGAAGGCACTGCTAAAATTTGAGAGGTTGCTATAGCCCAACTCATGATAAATGTCCGACGATTTTTTATCGCCCTTGGCTAGCAATTCTTTTGCTTTTACTAAGCGTTGCTCGCGCAGCCACTTGCCAGGCGTGGCGTTATACTCATTTATAAAATGGCGTTTAAAAGTAGAAAGGCTCATGTTGCACAAAAAAGAAATCTCTCCTAGCGACAGCGGCGAATAAACATTTTGCTCCACCGTTTTTTTGAAAGACGAAACTTCTTGGCTTACCAAAGACAACAAGTAATTTTCAAAAACGGTTTTGTATTTGTTGGTCAAGTACAACAGCAGTTCATCGAATTTTACAGAGAGTAATTCGGCCATGCTAGCCGGCGAGGGTGTGGCAATAGTAGATAAAGTGTTGAGGTAGGAGAGTAGGTAAGCATCATTTTCTATTACAAAATAGGGTGTTGTTTCCGTTGGTTTTTTTCTGCCTTGTAAATGATGGTTCAAAAAATCTTGTAGGCGTTTTTCCGAAAAAAATAAAAGTTTACAGCAATAAATATCTTCATTGTCCAGCAATTCTGTCCAGAGCGAATTGCCTTGTTTGATGAGTAGCGATTGGGAGTTGTCAACCAGCACGGAGGTATCGGCAAAGTGAATTTGTTTTTTGCCCACTTGTAAAAAACTAAACATGTGCATCCCCAAATTGACTTTGGTTTTGACCACATCACTCGTCATTCTAAAATCATAAATAAACAAATCGGGCGTATGGCTTTTATCGGCGAGATAAACTTGTGGAATGTTTTCAATAGGCATCTCGCTTCGTTTTTTGGATTACACAAACTTAGGAAGAACTGAATTTATTACGGGCAAAAAAAAAGTTTTAAGCTTGGTTTCGTTTCAATGAATTTTGGCGAAACTGGATTGTGTTGTTGGGCGGTACTAAATGATTTTTGTTTAATAATGTGCGCTGACGAATGAGAATATAGAAGGGGATTATATTGGCAGAACCTGGGACATTTTTATTTCCAAATTCTGTAAAATTTGACGGCGACGCCGATATAAATATTATGAATATTCGGGGCGTTGTAGCCTTCCCTAAAAATTGGACAGTTTAAAAATCAGAAAACTATTAACTTTAAACTGTAAAATATGAAACGAAGTAAATTTAACGAGAGCCAAATAATCAAGGCTTTAAAAGAAAACGAACAAGGTCGTAGCGTACAAG
>JBBSPP010000182.1:0-6321 GCA_038258625.1 Chitinophagales bacterium | reverse complement strand
TAATGCTATGGTTACACCTACCACCTTTCATTTTAAATATCCGCTCAGTGGGTATGAGGCAACTAATTGTTCGAGCAACGATACCGTGTTTGTAAATTGCGAATCGGCTATCTGGTTTAACAATGCTGTTTATCTTTTTACAAAAAGTATTTGGTCAAAAAATACGAATAATTGTGGCGGGTGGAATTCGGATTTTACACAGGTTTTTAAAGTGCCTTTGCAAACGGGCAGCAGCATTGCAAATCCAATTGTGGCGCAATATATGGGCAAAATAAATTTGAGAACTTCGCCCGCCGATGGCAATACGGAGCTGAACCTAACCGCCGCTGCCATGAGCCCTGATAAAAATACAATAGCCTTGGCCACCTATTCTCGGATTTGGTTTATGAGTGGTTTTGCCAATGATGATTTTGCGAATGCTACACAAAAATTTTACGCTTCGTACAGCGATCAAAATAATAATCCCTTAGTATCCCGAGCTTATGAAGGCATTGAATTTAAAACCAACGATACCCTTTTTATGAGCGTTGATAATATCAATGGACGTGTTTCTTCGCTCAATATTAATTATGCCATTCCGCTGCCGATTAATGAAATAAAACTGGACGCAATCTCCTATTCGGCAACTCAAAATAAAATAAGTTGGCAAATTAAAAACATACCGAGCATAAGTAGTTTTGGCATCGAAGTGAGCGCGGATGGTCAAAATTTTGAGCATTTGGAAAGTGTCTATCCTAGCAGTAATTCGTCGCCAGTTCAAAACTATTCGCATTTTCATACTTTCAATCCTCGGGCGGAAAATTATTTTTATAGATTAAAAGTAAGCACGTGGGATAAGCAAGTTTTTTTTACCGATATAAAAACAGTGCAACGTAAAAAAATTGAAAAACTGACCATCTCATCATCACAAAATAAATTGAACATCCAATCGCCCACTTCGCTTTTAGGTGCCGAATATGTGTTGCTTACTAGCCAGGGTCAAGTGGTGGCAAAGTCTATTTTTACGAGTACGATGCATCAAATAAACGTAGCTGTTTCAGGGATTTATTTTTTGAAGATTTTTAGCGAGGGCAATGTTGATAGCTATAAAGTTTTGGTGCACTAATGTTGCACATTTCACTGCGCGTTTTAAATAAGAAAAGTAAAACCCATTTGCAACTAGTCATCACTTTCCAATTCAAAAAAAAGTTCCACCGTAGTTTCAAATACTTGGGCCATTTTTAATGCAAGTTTTGTAGAAGGTACATACTTGTTTTTTTCAATGGCATTGATGGTTTGCCTACTTACGCCAATCGCTACAGCCAAATCTTGCTGCGTCAAATCCTTTTTAGCTCGTTCTACTTTTACCGTGTTTTTCATTCTACATTACGGATTTTGATGAGCAAATAGTTATATCTTATTAAAAAAATCACCAACGGAGTGATCAAATTAAATAACATGACATTGAGATACCAAAAATCATAAATAAAAATGGTACACAACATGATTAATAAATAATTAATCAGAAACGCCCAAATAAGAGAACTTAGCCGAATGTGATTTAAAAATTCATCCTCTTCTTTTTCTTTACTAAATCCCCAAAGGCAACCGCCAATAATTATTCCGAGGATTAAAATCTCATCAGTAAAATTGCCTTGTGAAGTGAACAGAAAAGATCCTCCAAAAACTTCCGATAAACTTCCTTCGCTATTTTTATTACTAAAGTCGTACTGCAAAAAGCTAGGTTCCCAATTTTTAATAAATGCAATAATGCCGAGTCCAAGACTAAGCAAGAATAATATCATACCGGGTCTTTTGTATTGGTTTGATAATAATGGTAGTTGATACATAATATTCAGTTTGAGTTCAAATGTATAATAATATTTACTATTTGTAAAGAAAACTTTACTTTAAGTATGAATTACTTTACGTATTTTTTCTTGCCCACCAAATACACGCCGCTAAAAATGAATACCCCAGCCACTACTTTTACCCAATTCATTTCTTCGCCGAAAAACAATATGGCAATAAGGGCAGCCAAAAATGGTTGCATATAAATGTAGGCGCCAATGACTGTGGGCGATAATTCTTGCATAGCAAAAATATTCCAGAGGTAAGCCAAAAATGTCATGCCTATTAATACGTAGGCCAAAATCCAATAACTATTTGCGGTAAACATGCTCCAATCAATCTGCCATATTTCGTGATATCCAAATGGCAAAACCATTGGGATGGCAAACAGAAACACCCAACTGATTACCGCAAGCGGCGAGTATTTTGACATCAAGGGTTTTACAATTACCAAATAAATGGAATAGGAAACGGCATTTATAAATACATAAAAATCACCCAATGCAGGATTGCTACCTAGTGCCGAGCTCGCACCCAAACTAATGAGTACGGCAGCACCAATAAGGCCGAGGGTGATGCCGAGCCCTTTGTTCCAAGTAAATTTTTCCCGAAGAATAAAACTCGCCAAAATCACGACCAATATTGGCGTGGTAAGCATCATGAGTGCAGCATGCACGGGTGTGGTGCGCGCTAAGCCTTCAAAGAAAAAAAGTTGATTCACCGCTACGCCAAATAATGCGCAGAGTGCTAAGCGGAGTAGATCTTTTCGTTCTATTTTTTTTTCTGATTTTTGTTTTTGTACACCAACAAGTTTTTTGGCTAAAAAATATAAATAAAAAAGAAGCGTAGCCGCCAACACGCGCAGGAGGATGAACCCCTTGGGCAGAATAAGCTGGGGCATGATAATTTTCGTAATAGAAAAACCGCCGGCGTAAATTAAATTAACCGCAAGTACGGCTAAATGAGCGATGGTACGTGAATTGAAGTTTGGCATTAGACGTTAGACGCTGGGCATTAAACAATAGATTTTAGACTTTACTGTAGAATCTAATCTCAAGATTTTTGCTTTTTTCTATAATTTTATAAGTCGCAAATGTAGGAACTTCAATTGCAGTTCGAGTAGAACTTTTTACGTTTACTATCATTCAATGAAGTAAAAAAGGTCTAGTGTTTAAAGTCTTTTAGGAATTATACTTTTCTTCTAACACCTTGAATCGGTGCTCAAAAATTCCTTCTAATTTATTTTTTACAAAAAGTGCCCGCGCAATATCACCCAAAATACCGAGGGGCAATTTGTAATGAATGATGTCCGTCATCAATATTCCTGCGGGTGTTTCCTTTATATGATGTTCATGATGCCATAGGGTGTATGGGCCAAAGCGTTGTTCATCTACAAAGTATTCGCCTTCTTTTACATGCGTAATTTCTGTACACCAATTTATTTTTATGCCCAACACAGGACTTACTTTATACGTTATGATTTGCCCTGCGTACATTTCGGGTGCTAGGTTTTCGGTAGTGATATGAAAACCCATTTCTTTGGGTGTAATCTCTTGCAGATTTTTGGGTGATGATATAAAATCCCAAAGGGTTTTTTTGTCTGTTTTTATCAGTTGTGCTTTTTCTAATTTGTAGATTGCCATAATTTTTATTTATTTAAAACCTTTGCTCTCTGGTCGCGCTCAGTTTAATTGATTGTTTTTTACTATTCCTTCTGCAACGCTCGCTGCAATATTTTACCTCGTCCCAGTTTTTTGCCCACTTTTTTCGCCAATTAAATGATAGCCCGCAAGTGATACAATTTTTTTTTGGAAGGTGTTCTTTTTTGTGCATTTGCTAAATCATTCGGATGCTGCTCATGCCACCGTCGGTGTGTAAAATTTGCCCCGTCATCCAGCTGCTGTCTTCGGTAAGTAAAAATTTGGCGGTGGCGGCTAACTGCTCTGGAGTACCAACGGTTTTTAACGGATGCCGATTGGCCGAAGCTTCTTTTTTATCATCGCTGCTTAATAAACTTGCTGCCAAAGGCGTATCTGTAAGCGAGGGAGCAATACAATTTACGCGAATTGAAGGAGCAAGCTCGGCGGCTAGGGCTTTTGTCAAACCTTCAATGGCGCCTTTGCTGCTGGCTACTAAAGAATGAAATCCCATACCTGTTTGTACTGCTACAGTCGAAAAAAGTACTATGGAAGATTGTCCGCCTTTTTTTAAATTGGGCAGCAATTGCTGAATTGTTTTTACCGCACCCACCAAATTTATTTCATAGTCGGTTATAAAATCGGCGGCTTTTATTCTATTAAACGGGCGCAAACTAATTGTGCCGGGTAAATAAACCAGACCATGAATTTCTTCAGGGATATTTTCTAAGGACGCATCCTTGGTAACGTCGTAAAATTGGTACTGCACATTGCCCACAGCAACTTGTTCATTTTCGTTATAGGTAACGTATAAATTATTGTTCTCAGCAAGTAGCGCTACTAAGGCTTTTCCTATGCCCGAACTACCACCGATAATTACGAAATTTTTCATTGTTTAAATATTTTATAGCAAATTTAAACAAAATAAATTAAAACTTAAGGCTTCTTTCGACAACAAATTCAAAAAAGGTCGGCTATTAACTAACCGACCTTTTTGAAAAAAAATTGTAATAAATATTAAGCTACTGCCAACTGACCTCTTTTGGCAAAAGAGAAATTGTAAATACCAAAGGCAACAGCAGAAAAAAGAATATCTGCCGCGAAAGCATTTACGAATAATTGGGTAGCAAACTCGGACTTATAAAAAGGCAATGCCATACCAAAACATTCAACCAAACCTGAAACAGTAAGTGGATACATGAGCCCCTCAGCCCAAACGCCGAAGTTGGAAACCAAAAAGAAAACCAAGGAGCCACCAATGGTGTAACCAAGAATATTTAATTTTTTGGTCGGGTTTAAATTCGTACCCATCAGTGTAATTAAAAGTACCGCGCCGTAGGTAAAAAGCTGAGCCCAGCTATAAAAACCAGGGGTTTCGGTAAAAAGCTGAAAGAATATATCAGTAACAAAAAACGCACCAAAAGGAATGAGGTAAGCCATTGTTTTATTTTTGAGAATAGAACCGCTAAAAATCCCCAAGGCAGCAATTGGCACTAAATTAAACCATCGCATTTCGTTAAAAATTAAGCGAAGGGCGACGGATGCCAAAATGACTGCTGCTACTAATGCTATTTTCTTTTTGTTCATATTGCAAATGTGGTTTTAGATATTCGTTTTCCCAAATGTAAACTTGGGTAATTAATTTTTAGACTTCTCGCCCATGGCGTTTTTTAGATCTATGATTACTTCTATTTCGGAAGCATCGGTACCAGTTAGCGTGCTCAACTCCCAGCTAATCCAATCGCCGAGGTGGATATGATAGAAAGCACGTTGCCAATAAGTTGTGCCTTTTGGCTCAACAAGCGTAATATTTTTACAGTATTTTTTTACCGTGTTCAGCAAAAAAGACAAGCGTTTTTTGTTCTTGGCTGATGCTTTTGCATCTTCAAAAGCGATGACGGAGAGGTTATCATTTTTACTGCGCCAGCCCACAATTTCGTTGTGTGTCATTTCGGGCAGCACATTATGCCAGCATAGCATTTTGCTATTTTCGTTTATTTGTTGACGAAAACGCACTGCCAAGCCTTCGTAGCCAATGGTGGTATAAATTATTGGAATCGTGCCGTTCAGTTTTTTTGCTACGGCTTTTGCTTTTGTTTGTATCGATTTTTTTTCTTTTGATAATAATGCTACCACACCTTTTAGCTGCATGGCGGCACTATCTTTTATCAAACTAGCCTGATGCAAAATATGCAATAGCTGCGTAAGGGAATAGCCCAAGCAAGAGCGCGGCGGCATTCCGCCAGGAACTATTAGGCATTGCAACTTATTTTTTGCAGCAATATCTGCCAAATAACCGCCCGAGGTAATACATACAATTTGGGCTTTTGCTTTAAGCGCAGATTTTACGCAGGCCAAGGTTTCCTCAGTATTGCCAGAGTATGAGCAGGCTATAAAAAGTGTATTGTGGTCAACGGATTGGTGCGTATCGTAGCTTTTATTTACTACAAATGGGATGCTGATTTTATCTTTTACAAAATCTTGCACAATGGTTGCACCTATGCCGCTGCCGCCCAGTCCGCTTACATATACTTGGCTAAATTGTTTTTTGCCAAACGCTAAGGGATTATTTTTTGCTATCTCAACCGCTTCCTCCAACTGTGTACCAAACCGTTCTATAAGTTCTTTCATAACTGATTTTATTTTTCTAAACTATTGCCAAGCGGGTAAAAAATCTTTCACTTTAATACAAGCGTCTTCGGCATAAGCGTGTAAATTTAAAGCATATTTTATGAACTCAAATCTAGATATTGGAGAATTTGGAGAAGATTTAGCCGTGGATTATTTAATGTCTATTGGTTTTGAAATACTTCATCGCAATTGGCGGCACCGGCATTGGGAAATTGATATTATT
>JBBSPP010000181.1:0-6335 GCA_038258625.1 Chitinophagales bacterium | reverse complement strand
CTAAATCTTCTTCGCTGCGGTACCACTCTTTGCGCACGCCGCTAGTGTGATGGCCGAGCAAGGGCACGGTGGCATGTACCAATATTGGCTTGCGCTGCTCGCGTACATAATGAAAAGCGGTTTCCATTATTTCATGACTTTTTTCAAAATCGCTGCCATCAACTTGCAATCTTTCTATGCCTAAAAAACCTGCTATGAACTCGTACGCATTCATGGTGCGCGCCTCCTTGCTGGTAACGCTAATGCCCCAATCATTATCCTGTACCAAATAAATAATGGGCAACTGATGCAGCGCCGCAAACTGAAACGCCTCGCTCACCTCGCCCTCCGTAACGCTACCGTCGCCTAGACTACAGACGACCACGGGTTTTTCATTCCCCTCGTTTAGGTTTTGATTTTCACGGTATTGAATGCCTTGGGCCAAGCCCGTTGTAGGAATAGCTTGCATGCCCGTGGCACTACTTTGATGAATAATTTTTGGGTAATTCTCTCGTCGGCTATTGGGGTGATTGTAATATTCTTTGCCGCCTGTAAAAGGGTCATCGCCTTTTGCCAAAAGCTGCAACATAAGCTCATACGGCCGCCAATTCATGCCGAGCATAATGCTCTCGTCGCGGTAGTAGGGGCTTACCCAATCATAATTTTTTAGCTGAAAAGCCGTAGCCAATTGTATAGCTTCATGCCCGCGGCTCGTGCTGTGTACGTACTTACAAATTTGTCTATTCTCATCATAAATATCCGCCATTGCCTTGGCGGTCATCATCAGTCTGTATGCTTTTAGTAGTGTTTCCTTCTTCATATTTCGGAGGCGTAAATATAAAGAAGGTTTGGAGAGTTTAGGGGGTTTATTGGGTTTAGGTTTTGAGCGAATAGCGAATAGCCAATAGGGGATAGAGTTTGGGGTAAAGGAAAATTAACTCGGAGTAATGATTTTGGAGGAGAAATCTCCCGAAATTTTGTGGGCAGTTTTTGTATTACGCACGAGAAGCCAACGCTCTGGCTCAGGCCTCATTCTCGCGCTAGGGGAAAAATATTAACTTTTTAGGTTATTGAAGTAATGATTCACAATTTCTAGGTTCTTGTCAACATACACATCATGTTTTTCCTTAGTTTGCATTGGGTGAATGTGTTTATAAAGAGTCTGTTATTGTCAAAGGTAAAATGGAAGTAAAAATCGTCAGTATTCAAAGTTCCGTTTGGCAACACATCGCTCATAATATTATGAATTCCACTACCGTTAAAAATAATATCTGGATTAATAGTGTCAATTTGTTTAAGCAGCAATTCCTTATGATTATTGTAACTATCTCTAACGAGATTTCCTTGGGCTCTGGCGCTACCTGGAGCTTTTTTTACATTGATAAAAGCGATATTGTCCATGTAATATTTATTATCAATTTTACAATCCCTTGTTATGTCTGACATGTCATCCCACTTATAAATTTTTTCAATAATTCCATGACATATATAATTGATATTTTTGAACGTGGCCTTCCACTTTTTATAGACCGTAATGTTCTTGTAATATTCGTTCTTCATTTTCTGTTTTTCTGCTAAATTTTTTTTAGTCTCATTTTCAGATAATCTTTCCTCATCATCAACGTTCCCATAATGGTCATCGCCCCAATTACCCTCCTTTAATATCCAAAGTATTTTAGGATGCGTATTATTATAAACTTCTAAGTTTAAAATTCCGTCAAGCCAAATTCCTTTTCCAAATACTTTAACTAGGGCTAGTTCTAATTCTTGATTGCTTTGTGCAGTTACTTTTTTATTTATTTTTCATTTTAATTTTTTAATGTTTTAAATATATCGCTTAACTTATTAATCCTTCTTTGTTTCCCTTGGAGGTTTGTGATCTTATCAGCTTCGCTCATAAAATCAAGAATTATCTTTTCTATTTTGGAAAGCTCCAAAGTGGGCAACTCTATTAAGTATTCTTAGTGGCAATTAGATTTTATTTAGTCATTGCTAATCCTTATTAAAAAAGCACAACCTTTATCTTTGATAATCGATTTTTTCTGACTCTAAAAAATAATAAAACTTATGAACAAATTTAAATGGATAGCCGGCTTAGCAATTGTTTTTCTCCTCATACTTGCCACAAACTTATTGGACCGTAAAGAGTTTGAAAGTATCAAAGAATCTTTTACTACAATTTATGAAGACAGACTGGTGGCGCAGGATTTAATTTTTCAAATGTCAATGATGCTCGAGCAAAAAAGTATTGCCATAGCTGGTAATGATGTCACTTTTTTTGCTACTAAGAACAGCAAAATAAACGAAGATATAAAGCGATTGATTGAAAAATTTCAGCAGACAAAACTCACCGAGAAAGAAAATATAAACCTGAATGATTTTATAAAGGATTTTAAAAGTTTGCAGGAAACTGAAAAACAATTTGTAGATAAAAATCAACCCACATTATCCCCTCAAGCGCAGGTTATGCTGGTAAGCCCCATTGCAGAATTGAATAGAGAATTATTTGCCCTCTCCAAAATTCAAATGGAAGAAGGAAAATTAGAATTGGAAAAAGCCAACAAGTCTTCTCATACCGTTAAATCATTGGCTACCGTGGAGGTTGCTTTTTTAATTGTGATTGGGCTAATCATTCAGGCCATTATTTTGTTACCCCGCCGGCGTGATGAACCAAGTTTAAATTAAAAAGTTCTTTTTCTATAGCTGTTATATTTTGAACTTTTTAGAAGTTTGGAAAGGCGCAGCTATGCCAGTTTGTTTAGAAGGTTTTTTCTAGCAAAAATTATTTATTTTGGTCTCCACCATAAAATTAAATAACCAATGATGGCCGAAACAAAAGAGCCAAGTAGGATACCAATTTTTGCAGAATCAACAAAAACAGCACGACCCTGAAATGCCAAACTCGCTATAAAAATGGCCATGGTAAAACCCACACCCGCCAAGAAGGCAACGCCCACAATATGACGATTGGTAATGTCGGTGGGAATTTCAATAATTTTTAATTTTTTTACTAAAAGAACAATTGTTGAAATGCCAATACTATTACCCAAAACCAAGCAGAGCGCAATGTTACGAATGAGCGCCGTATCAAAATTTACATCACTATTATACACCACGCCGGCATTGGCCAGAGCAAAAACAGGGATGATAAAATACGCCACCCAATTGTGCAACCGATGCTCCAAATGTTGTAGCGGCGATTGGTAGCTTGTAGTCCAATGTTCTAGTTCGTCAATTTCGACCATCTGCTCTTTTGATAAAATTGGTTTTGACGACACCTTCGCTTTTTTAATATTCGCCAAAATATTTTCGAGATTCGTAGTGAAAGTAGGTGTAAAAACTTTTTGCCGTACAGGTACCGCAAGTGCCAATAAAATGCCCGCAAGAGTAGGGTGAATGCCCGCTTTTAGAAACAACGTCCATACCACAATGCCCACTAAGAGCAATATGTATTTTTGATAATACCCTCTCCAAGTTAGGAAATATAAAATGGCGAGCAGCAACAGCGCAATCCCAATAAATGTAATATTTATATCGCTACTATAAAAAATAGCTATGACAAGCACCGCGCCAAGATCATCAACAATGGCAAAAGCGGTGAGAAATAATTTGAGACTTAGCGGAATGCGATTGCCCAATAATTTGAGTATGGCAAGTGAAAATGCAATATCCGTAGCCATTGGTACGCCCCAGCCGCCGGCGGTTTCGGGGTTTTTGTTCAGTAGAAAATAAAAAAGAACCGGCACCAACATACCGCCCATTGCACCAAAAAGTGGGAAGGATATTTTTTTGAGCGAGTTGAGTTCGCCTATAAGGAATTCGCGTTTTATTTCTAAACCAATTAGAAAAAAGAAAATCGCCATCAGCCCATCGTTAATCCATAAAAGCAATGGTTTGTTGAGCGAAAAATGCTCGGTGGTGAACCCTAATTTATAATCCCACAAGGCCTGATAGGTTTCTCCAAAAGGAGAATTTGCCCAAATAAGTGCAGCCACCGTAGCAATCATTAATAGAATACCGCTAAAACTTTCTATCTGAACGAATTTCTGAAACGGTGTGAGAATGATTCTTTTTATCATTTTTTTTCTAAACATGACTAAAATAATTATTAATTCCGCTCAATATACTTTGCACGGCATAAGAAGCTAATATCAATCCCATAATTTTACTAATTACGGTAATTCCATAATTACCAATGCGCCTTTGTAAATGATTGGCACCTAAGAGTATAAGACAAGTAATGGCTATCACTATTAACACAATTGCCGTAGTAATGGCCTGTTGTTGAATAGTGTAAAGGTGATTATCTGTCAATAAAACCACGGCCATAATTGCGCCGGGCGATGCTATGGAAGGAATGGCAATAGGGAAAACAGTAACGTGCTTGTAGTCCGTAATTTGTTTTTTTTCAACATCAGGTTTGCCATCACCGAATATCATGGTAAGCGCAAACAAAAATAAAATAACACCCCCAGAAATTTGAAAAGCATCAAGCGAAACAGACATACCTTCTAAAATTAGCTGACCGATGACGATAAAAAATAGCAGTATAGAAAAAGCTATAGTGCAAGCTCGAATGGCAATTTTCTTTTTATGAATTAAATCAAATTCCTTCGTTGCCTCAAGATAAACAGGTATGGAACCGATGGGATCGATAACAGCGAAAACAAAAAATATAGTGGTTAAAATTTCTACCATTCTTATCTTATTCGGGTTGCTTGGGTGGAGAAAGAATATCCATGTTGACCAAAATTTGAAGTTGTAATTGCCTCGAACAGTGGTGGAGGACAGTCTGTAGGAATTTTCCATTCAAAAATAAAATTTGAACCCGTACCGCCTGTCATGTCATCAGAGGTTATAATTATTTCAGTTGTTTCTAGAGGTGCCAAAAATATTGGATAGTCAAAATAGGTGCGTACAGTTTTACCATGCGAATCAAAGTACTCAGCCTTTAGCAAGAAAATTGTATCAGCATCGCTCGTATTTCTTAAACTTACCATTGATGTGAGATTGTAATTTCTATGCGCAATGCTATAAATTTCCGAATAGATAGACAAGTATGATTTTCCGTATTCCATGGATTCCCTTGATGCAATATCAATCTTTCTTTTTGACCAATTTTCTGGATTTATAGGATCAATTTCTACATCCTCTTTGCAACTTAAGAGCAATATTGCTAGTAATAGAAATAAATAATTTTTTTTCATATTGGAAGTAGGTTTTTTTGAAATCGTCAAGAAATAATTTCTTGTTTGATGCAACTCAAATATAATACTCAATAATTGGGCATGGCAGATTTTCATTTTGCTTTCTCAACAATACTTGCATAATGTGATGTGTGCTTTTATTTAGCGGTTCAAAACCAAACTTTCCTTTAGCCTTTATCAAAAAAAATCTTTACCGAATTACGGTAACCGTTCCACTAAAACTTTTCACTTTCCCGCCGGGCTCGCGTACCTGCGCCGACCAAATATATGTACCAAAACCTACTGCTTGGCCGCGGTATTTGCCGTCCCAAGCATTATCCAATACTGTTGATTCAAATACTTTGTTGCCTTGTCGGTTAAAGATTTTTATCTTTTCAAATTCATAGCCAATGCAGAACACCTTTAGTCGATCGTTTTTTGTATCGTTATTTGGCGTAAACGCGTTGGGCACTAAAAATCGAGCCTCATCTAATACCGTCAGTTTTACAGAATCAATGCCCGTGCAAGTATCTACATTGGTGCTGCCCTTTACAATTAGGGTGAGCGTACCTGTTTGCACAGCTGATGATGTATTAAAAAGTATGGTGGGGTTAGCAATACTATCATTTTGAAAATAAATCATATTTTGGCTAGTGGGTGCAATCGTCCATTTATAATTAGTAGCCCCTGTTGCCGAAACTTGTACGGGCACATTGAATGCTGTAGCCACATCTGGCGAGGCAGTTACTTGCAAACCGCTGCTACAAGCTATTACGCGCAATACCACATTTCGTTCGTTCTCTTGTATCGCTATACCGTTGCGCCATTCGGTACAAATTACACCTATCAGAAAAAGGCCTTGCAAATTTGGTTTAAGGGTCATGATTCCAGTTACGGCATTCAAATTAAAATCAGCGCCCACACCAATTCCCAGCGGGTCTTGAAACGAATAATTATTGCTATACAATATTGGAATGTTTGGCGGTAGGCTGGTCAAATCAGGCTTCGGGTTGTTTGGGTCCGACCCTTTACTTAGCTGCGCCAGGCTATAAGAAAGCGAATCGCCATCAACATCCGTGGCGGAAAAATCGATGGTTTGTGTTTTGTTTATGCATAAAAAATCACCAACGTCTTTTGTGAAAACGGCACTATTATTTGTTTGATTGGGTG
>JBBSPP010000180.1:0-6387 GCA_038258625.1 Chitinophagales bacterium | reverse complement strand
CCCACACAAATCATTAGGCGACAAAAGCCCTCGAGAATTTTACCTCAGAAAAAGCATCAAATTAAAATTTGATACTTTTTCTGAGGGGATTTATCCAATTTTGTCGAATTTAGCACTGTCCTAATTTGGGGAAGGCTACAATTTGGGGAAGGCTACACAGTCAATAGAAAGAAAATACAAAACCCAACAAATCCATTACACAAATATGCCAAAACTAATAGCAGCTTTCAACATGACACTTGATGGAAATTGCGACCATACAGCAGGCATTCCTGATGCCGAAGTCCATCAACATTATACGGAGCTTTTAGGCCAAGGCGATGCAATTCTATACGGCAGAACAACTTATCAACTAATGGAATTTTGGCGTACTTTTTTAAAAAAACCTTCCGAAGAAAAATCGATGAATGACTTTGCCGCGGCTATAGATAAAATTCCAAAAATAGTTTTTTCGCGCACGCTGAAAACTGTAGATTGGGACAGTGCCACAATTGCAAGCCGCGATTTGCAAGAAGAAGTTTTAGATCTCAAAAAAAAATCAGGGAAAGATATTTTTTTGGGTAGTCGCAGTTTAATTATTCAGCTGCTCAACCTCAATTTGATTGATGAATTTCAACTTTGCATTTATCCTGTTGTTGCAGGAAGTGGTTTACAATTATTTGAAGATATAAATGATAGAATTAATCTAAAACTTGTAAAGACAAAAGCCTTTACTAATGGAACTGTGCTGCTGTACTATCAGCCGACAAACGAATAATAAAATACTGCGATCTTTTCGCGATTATTTACGAGCATACAATTCGAACTTTCAACATCAGAACTTTCCAGCCCAACGATTTAATTACAATTTTGTTCTGCCAGCGCAACCAATTTTGCTCAATTGACAACTACACAACTGAGGCGATATTGAAATTTATTATTGCAACACGGTCGCAATAATAAAAAACAACTCTATATTTGTCGAAAGTTTTAAAGAATGATACGGAGAAAAAATTAGTGATTGTGGGGCACTTTGACAGCATTGGCTTTAGCATTTCCCTTATCAGCATTTACAAAAAATAATATGACAAATACAAAAGATTTTGAAGTGATCATCATTGGCGGTAGTTATGCCGGACTTTCGGCAGCAATGGCTTTGGGTCGTTCGTTGCGAAACGTTTTGGTAATAGACAGTAGGCAACCTTGCAATAAACAAACACCACATGCACATAACTTTATAACACAAGACGGAAAAACACCACAAGAAATTTCAAGCCTAGCAAAACAACAAGTTGAAAAATATGATACGATTCAGTTTTATGATGGACTTGCTGCGAGTGGTACAAAAACAGAAAATGGTTTTGAAATAACTACCGATACGAACGAAAAATTCACAACAACGAAATTGATTTTTGCAACAGGCCT
This sequence comes from Chitinophagales bacterium, assembly GCA_038258625.1. Lineage (GTDB taxonomy): Bacteria > Bacteroidota > Bacteroidia > Chitinophagales > Chitinophagaceae > JAGNRR01. Next base: position 4,983 of record JBBSPP010000180.1, on the reverse strand, counting down.
AAAAGATACAATGCCAGCTATAAAAGGCTTTTCGGAATGTTGGGGCATCTCCGTTATTCATTGTCCATACTGCCACGGTTATGAATATTGCAATCAAAAGACTGCAATTATTGCCAATGGTGAAAAAGCATTTCACCTTGCCTCCTTAGTAAATAACTTAACGAATAAGATTACGATATTGACCAACGGGTCAGCTGATTTTGATAAAGAACAAACTGACAAACTAAAAAAACACGACATAGAAATTATTGAAACTAAAATCACTGAAATTGAAAACAATAAAGGATACATAGAAAATGTAGTTTTTAATGACAGCACCAAATTATGCTTTGATGTGGCGTATGCCGTCATTCCATTTATACAACACTCAGATATTCCCGAAAAATTAGGTTGTGAACTGACAGAACACGGATATATAAAAGTGGATAATTTTCAAAAAACTACTGTTGAAAATGTTTTTGCTTGTGGAGATAATGCTGTGATGATGCGGTCAATTGCTAATGCCGTTTATAGTGGAAACCTTACTGGCGCAATGATAAACGGCTCACTAACAGCAGCTCAATTTTAAAAAAATAGAAGCTGTTAGAAGTTTTTATAACAGATTTTCATAATAAAATATATGCTAGCGCACGTTTGAGGCGTGAGCGGAAGTGCAGGAACTTACGCTCACCTTAACCCGCTACCAACCGATACCCCACGCCCCGAATATTCATTATTTTTATAGCAGCGTCGCCGTCTAATTTTTTACGGAGTTTGGAAATAAAAACGTCTAAGGTTTGCGTTTGTATACGAATATATAGAAAAACAATTTGAAGAAAAAGTAGCCAAGCGCGTTTAAACGCATGAAGAATTACTATTTTTAAAAAGCAAAATATGGCTAGTATCAAAGTAAACTTACTGGCATCAATACCAAAATACAATATGAAAACAATTTATCTTTTAATACTTATATGTTCTCTCACGATTATAAGTAAAGCACAAAAAGGACCCATAAATATATTAGACTCCAGCTTGGCAACAGCGGGCATATCTGGGATAGCTTCGGCCGATTTGGACAATGACGGACGTAAAGAAGTAATAACTTCAACAACGGGCAATGCTGGCCGCATAGGCTACTATAAAAACCAAACCAACAATACATTTTCAACCTTTACTTTGATCGCACCTTTCGCATCTTGTAGAGGCTTTGCCGTTGGCGACTTCAATAATGATAATTGGAAAGATATTGTAGCCATTGGTGGAATCAACAATGATTCTAAAATATACAGCAACAACTCGGGCACGTTTAGCCCCGGAGTCACACTAGACTCTAACAATATGACAATGCTAAACGATGTGGTAGTAGCAGATTTTGATGGCAACAATTCTGACGACATTGTAATTATTGGTCAGCATTCTATAGACTTATACCGAAATAACGGAAGTGGTAATTTTACCAAGGAAATTATTTTGAGCACGAGTACTTCTCCAAAAGTTTTGGAATGTTTGGACTTGGCTACTGCTGATATGGATGGCGATGGTGATATGGATTTAATTTGTGGCGAAACGGCCGGGCTGGTAATTTATATAAACAACGGCAATGCCATTTTTACACCGCATTACTATTCTATCCAATCCGAAATTGTCTCACTTGTTCATCCTTTTGATATAAACAATGATGGCAAAATAGATGTGGTTGGTAAAAACAGTGCCAATGAAGTAAAATGGTTTAGCAATGACGGTAGCGGGGTTATGACTTTTGAAGCAATTTTGACAAACATTCCAATCCTAAAATCACTTGCTTCGATAGATTATAACAACGACGGATTTGAAGATATTTATGCATCCTATCCAAATAATGTTGCAATTTTCAAAAATGACTCCAGCCATAATTTCAATACCGAAATAACAGTTTATCAGGACAATGCGCTTATTATGGGTGCTGTGCAAATTGTAGATATAGACAATCAGAATGGTTTGGACTATTGTTGGTCTGGCGGCACCAATACAATTGCCTATCACATAAATCAAAGCCCGCTGAGCATCACCGACATTAAAGCAAATAGCCTAGCCGCTTACCCTAACCCAACTAGCGGAATTATAAATTTTACTCGACCTATTAAAAAGCTTGTTCTATATAATCTATTGGGCAAAAAGTGCATAGAATCGTATAATACACACGAAATAAATTTGGAGGCCTTCCCTGCGGGCATTTACGTTTTGACAGTAGAAGATGAAAACAATCTTTTTTACCAAAAAGTAATAAAGGAATAATGGACCACAGTAAAGGAAAAAACTCCAATTATCCGCTCCCTTATTATTCAGCAGCCCAATTTTAATACGCAAGCCAAAGCGTGGAAACTTACATTGGGGCTTCACCCCACAACCAACCGATACCCCACCCCTCGAATATTCATAATTTTAATAGCAGCGTCGCCGTCTAATTTTTTACGAAGTTTAGAAATAAAAACGTCTAACGTTCTGCCAACGTAGTCACCTTCGTCGCCCCATACTTTGTTGAGGATTTCGTCTCGCTCAATGGTTTCGTTTAGGTTTTCGTGGAGGAGCAAAAGCAAGTCTGCTTCTTTGCCGCTGAGTTCTGTACGCTCGCCATTTATTGAAAGTGTGGCATTGCGTTTATCAAATTGATAGGCGCCAATTTTAATTAGATTTGGGTCATCGGGTTTTTCAGTTTCTTCTTCAACCGAATTTGCTTTCACCTCTTTTCTCTTTTTTATAAAGACAATTACGCCAACCAACAAAAGCGACAAAGCACCCAAGGCGTAATAAATCTTATTGCCCGATGCATCGTTTTTTACAAGGGCATTTTCTGCAAGTTTATGTTGCATTGGATACGTAATTTCCAACTCTTTTAATGAAATCAAAATAGCATAACACCCTTTTTCATACCCGCGCCCTCTGCACGGAATCAGATCCATTTCTTTGGCATTGGCAATATTGTAGCTATAAACGGCAACATCCTTTTCGCATTGTTGTACTTCCACAATGTATGCGCTCGCAATGTTGGTTTCTTTCATTACCGCATTAATGGATTCAATCAATTGGTCGGGCTCAAAAGCAAATTCATTTTCGAATGTAATTTTATACTGCTCATTACTTTTTGTAACGGGCAAAACCCGCGATGTACTATCACCAATTTTTTGTAAAAACTGATGCCCAATCATGCGCATGGCTACTTCTATTTTTTTTTCGTCATACTCTTTTGGGGCACCAACTGCCTCAGAAAAAAGCATTCCGCAAAGCAATAAGAAAAAAAATGACAGCAGTCGAGGTTGAATCATTGCATAAAAATATCGCTATTTGGCTACAAAAAATTATACTACGGTAGCGATTTACACTAATTTACACAACATTTACACTAGTTTGTGCTGATTGACTTACCATAGAACGTCTTGCTTTTATCTTCAACATTCATCATAAAAAACAAACAACATGAAAAAAAGTATTTTATTATTCTCCGCCATTCTAATGACTATCACTGCACTCGGTTTTATAAATTGGAACATTACCGCAACCAATAATATGAGCGCAAATTGCGCTGATCTAATTGACTCAAAACCTGACGAACCACTCCCATTTTATGTACCGAAATCTGCCAATTTATTGTATGATTTAGGGCCTCTTTCTGCGCGTAACGATGCGAAAATAGAAAAAGCTAAGTACAGTTTGGGACGCGATACTTTTATAGAATACCTCAAAGAAGGCAACAAAAAAAACTCCTACAATATAGATTTCAAAAAACTCCAATTAGCCAAACTCCAATTTACTGTCAGTAAAACAGGAATCGTAGAAAACATAAAACTGCATAATAGCTCTGGTTACGAAAAAATAGACAAAGGCGTAATAGAATTATTAAAAAATGCCCCTGGCCTATGGACGCCAGCCAAAAATGACGAAGGTGAAAACGTGGTGCAAGAACTTGTTATTTCTTTTGGTATGGGTGGTTGCTAATCACCCAATTTTAATTTAAAAAAAATACTATGAAAACAAATATAATCATCATCGCGCTGCTTTTTTTGACAAGCTTTTCGTCCTGCCAAGGACAGACTAATCAGCAACAAAAAAATCAATTACCACTTGGCAAAAAAGTTTTAGAACTTGACCCAGACATTTGGCGTATTTTTCAGGACAGTAAAAACCATTATTGGTTTGGCAGTAATGGCCGTGGCATGTACCATTTTGATGGTGAGCAGCTAAGACAATTCACTCGCGAAGACGGATTAATTAACGATACCATTCGTGGCATACAAGAAGATGCGTTGGGAAATATTTTTATAGAAACACCCAGAGGAATTAGTAAATACGATGGCGCTTCTTTTTCAACATTAAACCCCATTCGTTCGCCCTATAACAAATGGATATTGCTGCCAACGGATTTATGGTTTGGCTATGATGCCGATGATATTTATAGATACGATGGTAAATTCTTATACCAACTGCAACTGCCTCGGCAAGATTTAGATGCTGCATTTGCCACGAAAGCCAATGGTGTACATTTTAAAGATTTAAAATACAATCCATACGGCGTTTATGGTATAAATAAAGACAGCAAAGGGAATGTTTGGATTGGAACTCTAATGGCTGGTGCCTTTCGTTACGATGGAGCATCATTTTTATGGTTTCCCGAAAAAGAATTGTCTGTACTGCCCGATGGCAGGGCGCCAGCCGTGCGGTCGATACTAGAAGATAAAAATGGATTTTTCTGGTTGAGCAATATTCTCAATAAATATAAAATTGTAGAAAATGGCAAAAACACTTCTTACGTAAAGCTTGCAGGCCATGACAAAACAAGCCAGCAATTTAATATTGCGCTACGCTATTTTAATTCGGGCGTGCGCGATGCCCAAGGCAATTTATGGATGACAACTTACGGCGGCGGTGTCTGGAAATATAATGGCGAGCAATTTTATAATTTCCCTCTTACCAATGGCGACAGTGAAGTTTTATTAATTTCTATTAGCATTGATAAGCAAGGAACTTTTT
>JBBSPP010000179.1:0-6390 GCA_038258625.1 Chitinophagales bacterium | reverse complement strand
ACGGCAGTGCAGGTCTTGGTACAACTGCGATGAGTACTTGCTCATTTTGGCGGCAAGATTGTCGGTAATTTTAGCTGGAGTAATTTCCTCGGTTACGCCAGGCGTGTATTTTGCTTCGTAGTCAAAAAACTCTTTCTTACTTACAATTTCAGTAATGGGTAGGGTAATTATTTCTTCATTAAAAAAATAGGTGCCCTGTGTAAACTCGCGCCCGCTTATAAATTCTTCTACCATCACTTGTCCGTCCACGGCGAAAGCCTCGATGATGGCTGGCATTAGTTCTTGACTGGTTTTTATTTTAAATGTAGCCAAACTACTGCCACCCTCGGCAGGTTTTACAAAAGCGGGTAAACTTATTTGTTCTAAAATTTGTGCTTCGGTATAACTTCTATCAGCAAAAAGATGCATAGATTTTGCCACATTTACATTGCTAAATGCTGCCACGCGGTTACAAAATATTTTATTAAATGTAAGCGCAGATACAACCGCGCTGCACGAAGTATATTTTATGCCCAGCATATCAAAATAGCCTTGCAGTTTACCATCTTCGCCAGGTGTGCCATGAATGCCTATAAATACTAAATCAAAAAAGATTTTTTTATTTTCCACCACAATCGAAAAATCATTTTTATCAACCGCCGTGGCGTATTTTTCTTCGTACCAAGTTGCCTTGGTGATAATGATTTTATAGATGTTGTATTTTTCGGTATCCAAATGCGCGCAAATGGTTTCGCCGCTTTGGATGGAAATTGCATATTCGCCCGAAAAGCCGCCGGCTACCACGGCAATGTTTTTTCTATTGTTGCTCACTTTTTTATAAAAATATGTGGGCAAAACTAATTGTTTTGGTGGCTAAAATAAATTTTAAGAAATAAAATATCGGCAGAGAATTATGATATAATTAATAAGAAACAAACATACGCTGTCCGTTTAGCCCAACACCTTGGCTACCTTTGTGCCATCGTGAGCGAAATAATAAACAAAGTTGCCAGCAGTGGATTAATTACCTTGAATTTGGAACATTTTTTTCCTAAGAATGTTGCCGAGTTTGACCTAAACCAATTTCTTTTTATGGAATTAATTTTAAAAGAAAAAGACTACCGCGCAGCACTCAAAGAGTTTGACTTTTCTATTTACGAAAACAAAACTGTAGCTCTTTATTGCAGCACCGATGCCATCATTCCGCATTGGGCGTATATGCTAGCAGTTACGTATTTATCGCCCGTAGCTAATGATGTTTATTTTGGTAGCCCGCCGGAAATTAGAAAAGACGTTTTACTCCACAATCTTCGCCAACTAGATGCACAACAATACGCCGACAAACGGATGGTAATAAAAGGCTGTGGCGAAGAAGATATGAACACGGCCGCTTACGTAGAGATTACAAAAACCCTGTTGCCCGTAGCCAAAAGTATTATGTATGGCGAGCCATGCAGCACAGTGCCAATTTATAAACAGCCGCGACAAGCCATCTAAGATTCAACTATTTTTTCCACTGCTATTTATGGTTCACCGTTCCAATCAAAACTGAAAAATAACTATTACTTTGAAAGAAAACTGAAAGGTGCTTTTTGCAAATTCAGCTTAGATGCCATTTCGTTGTGGCACTTTTGAGCCGGGCAGGTTGCATACGAAACCTAAGAAATTTCTAAAACATGTTCTATATCATCAACATTTAGTTTTGAAATTAGTCTTCCATTTTAGCAAAATTTATATTTCATAATCTTCATGCAAAAAAGTATAAACGCTTCGCCGTTCTAATTCTGAACTTTGAAATCATGAAAATAGAAAACAAAAAAGTAGCTATTCTTGCTACCAACGGATTTGAAAAATCAGAATTATTTGAACCATTAGAAGCACTTAAAAAAGAGGGTGCTATAGTAGATATTATATCTCCCGAAAGCGGCGAAATAAAAAGCTGGGACGACGGCAATTGGGGAAAAACAATTGAAGTAACCCACACAATATCCGATGCCAATGAAGGCGATTATCACGCGCTAGTTCTACCCGGCGGCGTAATTAACCCAGACCAATTACGCATAAACTCTGATGCATTAGATTTTGTAAAATCGTTTTATAATAGCGGAAAACCCATAGCGGCTATTTGCCATGCACCTTGGTTATTGGTTAGTGCAGGCTTGGTTGAAGGTAAAAAAATGACATCATACAGCAGTATACAAGACGATGTAAAGAATGCTGGTGCAAAATGGGAAGACAGTGAAGTTGTTTGCGACCAAGGATTAATTACAAGTCGGAATCCTGATGATTTGCCAGCATTTTGCGGCAAGCTAATTGAAGAAATTCAGGAAGGAAAACACGAGAGAAGATAGGAATATTGTTGTCTGAATACATTTTACCTAAAAAAAAAGAGAGTCTTTCACGACTCTTTTTTTTTGCCTACTACTTTGTTTTTCATTAATTTTTTTTACCTCTATAATATTTCTGAGGAATTATGAAAGCCATTTTTGTAGCAAGTACTTACTTTGTGTCAAACAAATAAAATACAATAATTATGACCGAGCAAGACATCTCAATCAACCCAAGCTACGAACCTCAAATCCATACTGCCCCAATATACCTAGCCCTGTATGCGGCACTCGCCGATGGAAAAATATCAAACAAAGAAGAAAAATGGGCTGCAAAACTGACAGAAATAAAATCAAAGTTGGAGCATAATAAAATCAAAGAATTTTACGAAATAGCAATGGAAAACTTTGATGAAAAACTAAAACGTGTAGTCGAAAGCTTGCCAGAAGATACGCAAGAAGCAAAACAATTTTTGCGTGAAAAATTGAATGAAATTTATATTACTATTAATCAAATCAAGGACATCGATTTTGTGTCTGACCTAAAAGAAAGTTTAATAATTTACGCCAAACGTGTAGCTAGCACTACTGAAAATTGGGGTGAAACGCTCGCGCTATTTGCCAACCCAATGTTGGGCGCAGAGGATGCTGAGGTAGCACCCTCACTTTTAATTGTAAATAATATAATAAAAACGACTCAGTCAAGATGTAAATTACTACGTGTTGGCTGGGTCGCTTTTTATAAAGGCTTTATAATTATACTTATTTTATTTTTTGCTTACATTTTTAGTGATGGCATCAATTTGCGATTGTAAAACTTGACTATCTCTTTTAATTGCCTCTATAGAAGATTGCCAATTTTCTTTTGGCTGATTTTCCAGCTCATCAATCTGTGTAGATATTTTTTCATTTTTATCTTTCAACTGGCTCAGCACGCCCGAAGTGGCTTCCACTGTGGTAGATCCTTTCAGTCCGCCTAGCTTCTTAATATCTTTTTTAATTGTTTTTTGTTGGCTTTTCAATGATTTTATTTCGGCCTTCGCAGCGTCCTCAGAGTATTTTTCTTTCATTTGTGCTAACTCTACAAGTTCTTGTTGAGCTTTTGCTACCGCCTTCTGCGATTTGTTTTTTTGTTTTATTACATCGCTCGCAGTTACCATCGATTTGCAAGATGCGAAAGTGGCAATCCCACAAATAAGGGTAATATATAAAATTGCGCCACGGTTCATTTGTTTAAGTTTAATCATACAGCTAACTTACGCCAAAGCGGCTATTGGGGCTTGCAACAATCAACATCATATTTATATAATTTAGCTAAAGTTTTTGCACAATAATATTTTTTGTATTTTGTGCTCACCATGCCAACCTTTTCTTTACTCCTAGCTTTTTTTGTGGTGAGTCTTGTGCTCAGCATTCCGTTGGCGTATTTACTAGTTGCACTTTTTAAGTATAGCATTGAGAAAAAAATAAATTCCTACAATGATTTCAATGATCCGATACCAGATGCTCAGTTAGAAAAAAATCACCAATCACTTCCTTGTTTCGTAAGGGTGGAAAAAATTCCAATCGCTATTACAGGGGTTTCACTTTTGCGCGAATTGCCAATGGTGGCAGCATTAATTATATCAGGGCTGTTAGCCAATTATTTATCGTTTCGTGCAACGATTAATTTTAGCACTGGCGTGTACCTGTTTTATTTGATGCTCGTGCTATTTCCCATCATCTACTATTTTTATTTTTTATTTGAACATCAACTTCGCAAGCGTAAACAATTATTGACGATAGCAGTAATGGTGTTGCTTATTTGCGCGGTATATGTATTTGTACAATCGGGCGGTGTGCTCGCTGGCATGGGTGGATTATTATATTTATACGGTGGCTCATCCTTACTTTTTATGTTGGGCATATTTTTTGGGCGCATTCGCGAAATAATTTATGCAATGCTGCCACCCCTTTATTTTGCCGTTGCGGGTTTCTCACTTCTGGCGAATAACCTTAGTGCGAATGATGCGGCCTTGCACACGATTGTTAATTCCGTATTTGATGTACTGCGCTTAGTGGGGCTGGCACAACATTCGCATACGGTAATCATGGTTTTATTTTACAGTTTGTTTACAGCTGTATTTGTAGCCTTACTTTTTTTGGCGCGCTATGGGTTCATTAAAAAAATTATCAATAACACTATTTTTCTATTTGATGTACTCTGGTTTTTTCACTTGTCGTTTGTTATTTCCTTGGGTGAGCGCAGCCATTTTTTACTCTGGATATTGGCTACTTTTTTTTTGTATAAAATTACTTTTTATGCCTTGGCTTTTTTGCTGAAAAATAATTGGAAAATAGAACACAAAAAAAGCTTGCTTGTATTGCGCGTCTTTTCGCTCAATAAAGAAAGTGCTTTTTTGTTCCGGCGGTTGCGATCTTTTTGGCGCTACCAAGGGCCCATCCATTTAATAGCGGGGTATGATTTAACAGCCACCACAATTGATGTAGATGATTTGCTCATGTTCATTTCGGGCAGAATGAAAACGCGCTTTAATTTATCTTCTTCCTTGATAACAAAGAATTTTGAAAAACATGATGAACTACCCGATGTAAATGGCCATTATCGAGTAAACGAAATGTATTGCAACAATGTAACTTGGAAAACCGTGATTGACAAGTTGGTAAAAAAAGTAGATTTTGTCATTATGGATATTCGTTCTTTTTCGCGAAAAAATAATGGTTGCGCACATGAGATAAAAGAGCTAATTTATAAAATGCCCATATCAGCAATATGTTTTGTGATTGACAAGAGGACGGACATTAATTTTCTGCAAGAATTTGCAGCTGATGCTTGGAAAGAGTTGCCCGTGGGTTCGCCAAATTTGAATGTACCCGAAAATAGCTTTTTCATGATGTACGATTACAGTTCAGAAAACGGATTGGGTAAATTTCTTTCATAGCAGATTGTTCTAATTTCGGACACTGTGAAAAGGTTAAAGAAATTATTTATTCTGGTAATTGTACTGCTTGTACTTTGGGCAGTCATCAATCCTTTTTTATTTCAGTTTACAACGGCAGATGATGATGCCAAAACCGCTTTTACAAGAGCTGGAATGAAAATTTCCTTGGGAGATTTTAAATATAAAAAAAACAATTTGCATTTTGCTCGCATTGGCGATACCTCCAAAACTGTGTTGCTTTTTATACACGGCTCGCCTGGTTGTTGGGATTTTGCCTGGGATTATTTTATGGATAGTAGTTGGCAAAAAAATTTTGAGATGGTAAGTATTGACCGGCCTGGTTTTGGACAAAGTGATTATGGCGTAGCAAAAAATCTTTTTGAACAATCAGAAATTATAAGCGCGTTTATAAAATCAACATTGGCTGGCAGAAAAATCCAGCTCGTTGGGCATAGTTACGGCGGTCCACTTGTGCTACAACTCTGCGCGGATAATGATTTGCTGTTTGATAAATGTATTATTATGGCTGGTAGCATAAGCCCCCAAGCTGAAAAAGAAGAAGTACAGTTAGAAATGTTTAGCCATCCGCTATTCAAATGGATGGTGCCCGGTTCTTTTGAGCAAGGGGTAGAAGAATTGCTGTGGCTGAAAGATGATTTGAAAAACAAAAAATATTTAGACGTAGTAGCCAAAATAAAAACACCCATCGTTGCAATTTATGGAACGGAGGATAATATGGTACCGTATAAACCAAACGTGGATTTTCTGATCCAAAATTTTGCTACCGCTCAATTCAAAATTTATCCTCTTGAAGGTGCCAATCATTTTTTGCCTTGGAAAAATTATGCCGACGTAAAGAAAATTATAAGTGGGAATGCAGACACCGAGCAGCCAAAATAGTTTGCCAATGCTCCAAGAATCAGCCTACAAAAAACTACTATTTTTCATTTCTAAGTATCCCTGCAAAATGATGCCCGCGCTAATTTCATCTACCAATTCTTTGTTACGTCTATCCTTTTTTTTGAGGCCGCTATTCATAATTATGTCTTTAGCCATTTTAGATGTAAAGCGCTCGTCCAAGGTTTGGATCATCATATCTGGGAATGTTTTTTTAAAATGTTTTATAAAACGGGTTACTAATT
>JBBSPP010000178.1:0-6409 GCA_038258625.1 Chitinophagales bacterium | reverse complement strand
TAAAAAAATTTGGCGAAGCCTTACCCGCCATGCGCAAGTTTTGTCTTGCTCAAATGCAAGAAAAAACATGGACAAAAGATAAAGTATTGGCGTTGATTATTTTAGTACTAGACCACTGTGGCATGCGCATAGGAAACCGCCAATATACTAATAGCAATAATACGTATGGCCTCACCACCCTGCGCCGCAAACACATTGGCTTGATAGAAGAAGATATTTTGATGTTTGATTATACGGGCAAAAGTAATAAGCACCGTACCGTAGCAATCGATGATACCGACTTGGTGCAATGGATAGCCGAGTGCGCCAGCACCCCAGGTTACGAAATTTTTAGGTATCAACAAGATGGCATTTTGCACAATATTGATAGTAGCGATGTAAATGAATTTATACGGCATCACATGGGCAAAAATTTTAGTTGTAAAGATTTTCGCACTTGGGTAGGTTCACGGAGTGCGATAGAGCTTTACCCAAAAGCGGTGGAAATAAAAAAAGAATTTCCACGCAAAAAAATAGACACGGTTTTATTAAAAGAAGTAGCCAACGAGCTAGGCAATACCCTCAGCGTAACCCGTGATTATTACGTGCACCCCAAAATAATGAACTTAGTAGTGAAAGAAAAGCTACCCATACTAAAACCTATTGAGCATTCCGTATATTCATACAAACACGACCGCGCGGAAATTTGTTTACTAGAAATTATCTGAAAAATGAGAACCGCATATTTATAAAAAACGCGAAAAAAACCGCCTAATAGAATAATTAGGCGACTTCTTATTTTTCAAGAACCATTTACTCAGTTGGTTTTTTTTCTTCCTTATCGGGGAATTTCCATTGCAAGCCAAGATTTAGCACCTGCTTCAATTGCGTCCATCCTAACGGGCTCGCTTCACCATTCTCGTTGAGCTGCCCGGGTACATCATGGTCGTACACCATGGTTACACCCAAATTGCCTCCCAAGTATTTGCTGAATTTAAAGGAAATATTATTGTCCCACAAAATATCAATATGGTCTGGCTCTTCGAGATAATTGGAATACAAATCAAGACGCGTGCGGTAGTCAATAGTTTTGGTAAGTGCCACACTATATCGCGAGCTCAAATACGCACCAAACTGAAAAGCAAATGTCTTTCCAGAATCAATACCAAAAGCGCCATCAGGACTAAGGGATGTATGCACGGCATCAGCCACAATAATTCGTGCCGCAGCGGGCGATAAAAATACGGTAAAGTTTTTGTTAGGCCTATACTCTGCACCCAGAGCTAGCGTACCATACAGCGGCGATAAAAAATTAGAAATCCCCTGCCCAGCATTATCCGTGCGCCAGTTTGGATTTTCGTAATTAAATCCTTTAGAAAATTGCGTTTGCACGCGCGCTAAACTCATCAAATATATATCTTGTAACACTTTTTTTTCGGACCATGCTCGTGGAGTAAACCCATAGCGGGTAGAAAAATCGATACGGTCATCAATCTTACGCGGTACAAAATTATTACTCGCTACATAGTTAAGCCCATAAAACATGTCAAGCGTATTTTCAAATAATGTGTTGCCATCAATTTTGGTAGCAAACCCATTAAAAATTCCATTAGCGGCCAATGACATTCGCTCACCACCTGCCGACCAATTTTCGAGCATACCTTGGTTTATGCCAATATTCAAAATGCCACTTGTGGTCCACCCGTCTTCTTCTACTTTGGATGTTTTATTAAAGTCGCCACGCACTTTTTCGGTATTATCAACCTGTGCAAAAACGGTGGTGCTCCATACGCCAAGCACCATTAAAAAGTATATCTTTTTCATGAGATTGCTATTTTTTATGTGGGAGCAAATCTAAAAAAAAGCCGCCCCACAATAGCGAGACGGCTGTAATGAATTGTTATTTGAAAAAAAAATTATTTCTTCAACGCATCGCGTATTTCCATCAGCAACTCTTGATCTTTTGTAGGACCAGCAGGGGCAGGATTCGGATCTTTTTTCAATACTTGTTTAATAATCATGAAACAGATAAATGCAATGATAATAAAATCAAACACCGCCATAATGAATGAACCGTACATCAACGCAATTTCGCTGAGGCCCGATACCACCGCACCCGAAGCATCTACCTGCTCCGTACTTTCGCGCAGTACCAATTTCAAATCTGAAAAATCCTTGCCCGTAAGCAAGCCAATGAGCGGCGACACTATGCCACCCGTAAAACTTGTAATTAATTTGTTGAAGCTAGCGCCCATTACAAATGCAATGGCTACATCAACTAGATTACCCTTAAAGGCAAATTTTTTAAATTCAGAAATCATTCCCATAATCGTTTTTTAATTTTTAGTTAGCCCCAAAACTAGGTAATAGTGAAGAATGAGAAGTAAATAATATCAATCATTATTCAGAATCCCAGACAAAACATGGCAAACTATTATTCATTAATAGCTATTCATTAAAAAGAAGGGTAATCCAATGCCAAACTTTCTAATTTTTTGATGATTGCTTGTAATATCATTATTTCCTTATAGCGGTTATCGTCAGTAGGTATAATGTGCCATGGTACGGCATCGTTTTTTTCAAAAACTTCTTCGTAGTATTTCATGTATTTCTCCCAATGTACGCGCTCGGTCCAATCACCATCGTTGTGTTTCCACATTTTCTCTGGGTTTGTTTTTCGTTCCATCAGTCTTTTTTCTTGCTCGTCTTTTGATAAATGCAGATAAAATTTTAGGATGTGCGTATTATTTTGTTGTAGTAGTTTTTCAAAATTATTAATGGCCTCAAACCGCTGCGCCGCCGTTTGGTCATTGCACCAGCCATGCACACGGGTTATTAATAGGTCTTCGTATTGGCTACGGTTAAACACTTGCATCATACCACGGGCCGGCGTGTGCTGGTGAATTCGCCACAAAAAATCGTGCGCCAACTCTTCCTTACTAGGTGCTTTAAACGATTTTACTTGTACATCTGATGCGCTTACATATTTAAACACATTTTTTACAGCACCATCTTTGCCCGATGCATCCATGCCTTGCAAAATGATTAGTAGCGAGTGCTCCTCTTGTGCGCGCATCATAATTTGCAAATCCCGCAGGTGCTTTTGTAGTTTTTTGCGTTCGTCTTTTGCGGTGTTTATATTAAAATCGGAGGGTGGTGTGGTAGCGTAGTCGTTAAGATTCATTGTTTTGTTTTTTGTAGTAAAAAATTATAAATATTAAAAAGGCAATAAAGGTAAAAATGGCCGACATAATAATGGGCAACTGTATACTCATGGCCACCACGAAGCCAGCAATGATAGGCGGCACAGCCTGCGCCAATGATTGTACAGATTGGTTAATGCCGAGGATTTCGCCCTGCTGTTCGTCGCTTGCATTGTTGCTCACAAGGGTTTGCAAATTAGGCGACATCACACCCTGAAAAATAGCTATGAACGGCGCAAAATAATACAAGTAGTGCGCCTCAGTGGGAATAATATAAATAATTAAAGACAACGCAAGCCCCAACGAACTGATGGTCACCGCTACTTCATTAGATATTTTTTTGGACAAAAAGCGCGTGAGCAATCCTTGGGTAAGCGCAATAAATAAACCTATAAAAGCAAAGTACTCTCCTATTTGTGGCGGTGAAAAATCAAATTTTTGTATTAAAAAAACTTGCAAAAATTGCGTGAACAAACTAAAACCAAAGGTCAAAAAAAATGACACCATAAAAATAATACGCAAATTGGGCGCGCCAAATGCCACGCCAATATTACGGATGCCTTGCAGTGCAGATAGTGGCTTGGTGGATTTCTTTTTGAGCGTTTCAAAAAAGTAAAGCAACACTAAAATAATATTGACCAAACACAGCACCGCCGAAAACCAAAAGGGCGTCTCAAAGTTGAACCATGAAAGCACATTGGGGTCAGACAGTTTGCCACCAATGTATGGACCAATAATAAAGCCCAAGCCAAATGCCATACCCACAAGGCCAAAGTTTTTGGTTTTGGTTTCCTTGGTGCTTACATCGCTAATAGCCGAAAAAACAATGGAGATGTTACCGCCCGTAAACCCATCGAGCGCGCGGGCTACAAACAACAACCAAATTAAATTGTACCGAATACCCAGCGCAAATAATATGTAGCCAACCAGCGTACCTGCTAGCGAAATGATCAATACTTTTTTTCTCCCAATACGATCGCACCAACTGCCCAATAGCGGCGCACCAAAAAATTGTGCCAGCGGAAAAATAGCAATCAGCAATCCAAAAATGATGGTACGCGAACGGGTCAATTCGCCAAGGGCGGCGGCTGACAGGCCAGCTACATCTATAGGCGAAATGCCCGTTTCAAAATCAAGAAAAAGCGGCGCAAGAATTGGCAGCACAATGGTGGCGCCAAGCAAATCAACAAATACGGTAAGGAATACGGGCAGTAAAAGTTTTTTTGCCGCCCTATCGTTTTTCATATTGTGGCGAAAATAGGCCAGAACCAAGAATAAAAAACCCTCATTGTATTGCTACAATGAGGGTGCATTTTTATACATCAATTTTATTATTTTTTATCGCCGCCAAACATTCCTTTTATTTTGTCGAATGCTTCTTTTGCTTTTTCGCCAGCGTCTTCCATCATGTCTTCCGCTTTATCTTTTGCGTCATCAAATTTATCTTCGGCATCATCCATCATATCATCAGCTTTGTGTTTTGCATTGCCAAAAAAACCAGATAGCGCATCCATAATGCCACCAAATTCTACTTTCTCGCCTTCGGCACCGCCAAACATATCATCTACTTTATCGGCTAGGCCTTCGGGTAGTTTGCTTTTTACAAATTCCATTACTGATGCTACTGCACTTTTTGCTTGCTCAGCAGTTAGGCCTGTTTTTTCCTGTACTTTTTTTATTAGTGCTTCCATGTTTTTTTGTTTTAGTTTGTTTTTTAAATATGAACACAAATCTAACAAAAATTAAATATTTGCGCGTTTAGTAGCCTTTTATTTGATGAAAATAAAATTTCTCTTTTTCCTAACCTTTCAATGCTTATTTCCGTCTAGCCTTTTATGCGGATGATAATTATATTTTATACTACAAAAAAATTAAATCTCCGTTCCCCCTTCAAACAACAAAACATGGCACCATTCCACAGTCTTCGATCTCTTTTTATATTCGTTTGTTTATTAGCTACTTTTTCTATACAAGCGCAAACCAAAAACTTTGCAAGTGGCGATATTTTTGGCAATAATTACTTAGTAAAAAACAAAGGTCAATTTGACCATCTTGCCCTGCACATTAAAAAAATTGATGCCGCACTGCACCAAGGCAATACAGAAGTTTATTTCAGTGCCGATGGTTTTCAATTTCATACGTTGCAGCAAAATATAGTTACCGAATTAAAAGAAGACGAAAAACTAGAGGAGCATGAAAATATAGAATTAATTAAAGAAGATTGGTTTGCACTGCATTGGATTGGCGCAAATCAACAAGCACAATTTTGGCCAGAGGGTAAAAGCCTGCATTATTATTCTTATGGAGACGAAGCGATGAACTCTTTTGGATATAAAAAGATAACCTATAAAAATGTTTATCCTGGTATAGATATTATGTACGAGGTACACCCGAAAGGTGGTATAGAATATTCAATTTTTGTATCGACGGCGGACAATTTAAACGCGGTAAAATTTAACTACACCGCACAGCATGAAATAGAAACTGACATAAGTGATGATAAAATAATAATTAAAAACAGTACGGGGCAGTTGGTAGAATCTGGCATTAAAGCTTTTTATCAAAATGGTACGCCCATTAAAATAAAGTATCAAGAAACGAATGGTGTGGTGCAATTTAAACCGTTAGAAAAAACAGACCAAGAACAATCTTTTACAATAGACCCTTGGGTAACAGCGGCCACTGCGCTAACTGGTGTTACGGCTGCTACGCATGGTTTTGATGTAGATTATGACCTAGGCGGCAACCTGCTGGTGATGGGCGGAGGTAGCGGAAGCAACTCCATCACCAATGCGCCCAAAGTGGCGAAGTATGATTTGGCAGGAAATTTGCTTTGGGTTTTTGCTGGTTATAATGTGGCTCCCGCTTGGAATGCGTGTATGATTTCTACGCAGATGGGCAATTTTGTGGTGGACAAATACAGCAGCAAAACGTACATATCGCAGCCCTATACGCCTAATGGCTCGAGAATGCTTCGGCTAAATCCTGCGGGCAACTTCGACAATTATATTTCGCAAGCCAACAACCAAATGGAAGAAATTTGGGAAATGAAATTTAATTGTAACACGGGCAAAATAATTGCTTGCGGTGGTGGTACTAGTTCTAACCTAAATTTTGGATTGGTAGATACTATGACGGGGGCGGTAAGCACATCCAATATTACTGGACAGACAGCTATTGCTCAAGATATTGCATGCGCTGCGCTTGATATTAACGGAGAATTATAC
>JBBSPP010000177.1:0-6411 GCA_038258625.1 Chitinophagales bacterium | reverse complement strand
GGTAGGAAGAAGGCTGGTGTAATTTTGGTGAGAATGAATAATTTGTACTTTACCATTCAGAAAAAAACTTGTTTCTTTTTATCAAATAAAAATATCGAAAACAAAACTCTGGGCACCATCATCTATAATTGACAAAATAAAACTTCCGTTCCTATCTTTGTGCCACTTTTAGAAAAAAATACTATGTCAAACTCATCGTTTTCTACAATTGGTAGAAAAGTCCTCATGGCACTTTCGGGATTATTTCTTGTCTCTTTTTTAGTCATTCACGTCTTCGTAAACTTTCTTTCCTTGGTAGGCGAGGAGTCTTTTAATGTGGCTTCAGAATTTATGGGCACCAATTCTTTGGTACAATTTGCCCTGCAACCTGTGCTGATGTTTGGGGTGTTTTTTCATTTAATAATGGGGATATATTTGGAAGTAAAAAATAACCAAGCGCGCCAAATAAAATATGCGTACAACAAACCCAGCGCCAACAGTAGCTGGATGAGTCGTAATATGATTTATACAGGGATTGTAATTATGGCTTTTTTGGGATTGCACCTCTACGATTTTTGGTGGCACGAAATAAATGTAAAATATGTTGACACGATGCCCGACCTTTCACCCACAAGATATTATGAAGAAGCTGTTGAAAAATTTAAGGATCCATGGCGAGTAGGCATTTATGTAATTTCTTTTATCGCCTTGTCGTTGCACTTATTGCACGGTTTTCAATCTGCGTTTCAGTCCGTAGGTTTTCGTCATCATAAATACACGCCCATAATTAAAACATTGGGTAATATTTTTGCTATTGTAGTACCAGCCCTTTTCACATTTATTGCCCTTTTTCATTATTTAAATAATTAGTATAAATGAGTACGTTAGATTCAAAAGTTCCTGAAGGCCCAATAGCCGACAAATGGACAAATTATAAAAATCATATTGACTTGGTGAATCCGGCCAACAAACGAAACATTGATGTAATCGTTGTTGGTACTGGATTAGCGGGCGGTTCGGCGGCGGCTACATTGGCTGAGTTGGGCTATAATGTAAAAGCATTTTGCTACCAAGATTCCCCACGTAGGGCGCACTCCATTGCCGCACAGGGCGGTATTAATGCAGCCAAAAATTATCAGGGCGATGGCGATAGCACCTACCGATTATTTTATGATACGGTAAAAGGTGGCGATTACCGTAGCCGCGAAGCCAACGTGTATCGCTTGGCAGAAGTAAGTGCAAACATCATTGACCAATGTGTGGCGCAGGGCGTTCCTTTTGCGCGCGACTATGGTGGGTTGTTGGATAATCGTTCTTTTGGTGGTGTGTTAGTTTCGCGTACTTTTTATGCAAAAGGCCAAACCGGTCAGCAACTTTTATTGGGTTGTTACTCGGCCATGAACCGGCAAATTGCCAGTGGTAAAATAGAAATGCACAACCGCCACGAAATGCTAGACATTGTAAAAGTAGATGGCAAAGCGCGCGGCATTATAGCCCGAAATTTAATAACAGGCGAAATAGAAAGACACTCGGCACACGCGGTGGTCATCGCCAGCGGTGGTTACGGCAACGTATATTTTTTGAGCACCAACGCCATGGGAAGCAATACTAGCGCAGCTTGGAAAGTGCATAAAAAAGGCGCGTATTTTGCCAATCCTTGTTACACTCAAATTCACCCAACATGCATTCCGCGCAGTGGCGATTATCAATCAAAGCTCACTTTGATGTCAGAATCTTTGCGGAATGATGGACGAATTTGGGTGCCAAAAAAATTAGAAGATGTAGAAGCAATTCGTAAAGGAACTAAAAAACCAACCGACCTCAGCGAAGACGAACGCGATTATTATTTGGAGCGTCGCTACCCAGCCTTTGGAAATTTAGTGCCACGAGACGTAGCCAGCCGCGCGGCAAAAGAACGTTGTGATGCAGGCTTTGGTGTAAATGCTACGGGTGAAGCTGTATATTTAGATTTTAAATCGGCCATTGCACGTTACGGAAAAACGCAGGCAAAAATACACGGCATTACAAACGCAAGCGATGAAAAAATTACCGAATTGGGCGCAGTAGTTGTAGAAGAAAAATACGGAAATTTGTTTCAGATGTACGAGCAAATTGTAGCCGAAGATCCGTATAAAACGCCGATGATGATTTACCCCGCTACGCACTATACCATGGGCGGCGTGTGGGTGGATTATAATTTGATGACGACGATTGAAGGTTGTTACGCAATAGGCGAGGCCAACTTTAGCGAGCACGGTGCAAACCGTTTGGGAGCTTCGGCGCTGATGCAAGGTTTGGCGGATGGGTATTTTGTATTGCCTTATACCATAGGCGATTATTTATCAAAAGATATTCGCACAGGAAAAATTTCTACAGAGACGGCGGAATTTGACCAAGCTGAAAAAGATGTACAGGATAGAATTGATTTTTTTATAAATAATAAAGGCACACACTCGGTAGATTATTATCATAAAAAACTAGGGCAAATAATGTGGGACAAAGTAGGCATGAGCCGCAATGCCCAAGGCCTTAACGAAGCTATTGCCGAAATAAAAGAATTGCGCGAAGATTTTTGGAAAAATGTAAGCGTACCTGGTAGCGACAAACAAGTAAATGCGGAGCTAGAAAAAGCAGGCCGAGTGGCAGACTTTTTGGAACTGGGCGAACTTTTTGCAAAAGATGCACTGAATAGAAACGAATCAGCGGGCGGACATTTTAGAGAAGAAAGTGTAGAGCTAGACGGCGAGCAAGAAGGCGAAGCGAAACGAAATGATGAAGAGTATGCTTATGTATCGGCATGGGAATATAAAGGCGATCCGAGTGAGGCAGTTTTGCATAAAGAGCAATTGGAGTTTAAGGATATAGAATTAAAACAACGTTCATATAAATAAGAGTAGATATGTCAAATAAAGGAATGAATCTAACCCTAAAAATTTGGCGACAAGCCAATGCCTCCGTAAAAGGCGAAATGAAGGACTACCAAGTCTCCGAAATTTCGGAGCACATGTCTTTTTTAGAAATGATGGACGTGCTTAATGAGCAACTTGTTGCGAAAAACGAGGAGCCCGTAGCATTTGACCATGACTGTCGCGAAGGTATTTGCGGTTCATGCTCTATGCACATTAATGGGGAACCTCACGGGCCAGATAAAGGTGTAACCACTTGCCAATTGCACATGCGCACTTTCAATGATGGGGATACTATATTTATTGAACCTTGGCGCGCAAAGGCTTTCCCAGTAATAAAAGATTTGATTGTAGACCGATCGGCCTTTGACAGAATACAGCAGGCGGGTGGCTACATTTCTGTAAATACATCGGGCAATACGCAGGATGCAAATTCAATTCCTATCCGAAAAGAAAACGCGGATCTTGCGATGGATGCGGCTACTTGCATTGGCTGTGGAGCTTGTGTGGCTGCTTGCAAAAATGCTTCTGCCATGTTGTTTGTAGGTGCCAAAATTTCGCAATATGCACTATTGCCTCAGGGCGAAGTGGAAGCAAAAGAGCGCGTACAAAATATGGTAGCCCAAATGGATAAAGAAGGTTTTGGGCATTGTACCAATACTGGTGCGTGCGAAATAGAATGCCCCAAATTAATTTCTCTGAGCAATATTGCCCGAATGAATCGGGAGTATATGAGTGCTGAGTTGACGAAGTAAGAAAAACTTTTTATTAAAAATTTGAACCCATCAGTTACGACTGATGGGTTTTTAATTTCTATGCAATTCGATTGTGACATTCAGCCAATACTTTTTTTAGATCATTTAATTTTTGAGTACCAATTAAATATTTTTTCCCGTTGTCCAGTTCTAATGCTAAGCCAATATTTCCTTTTGTGTTATAAACCGTTCCGTACTTTGTGCTTAATCTCAAACCCCATCCTACAAAATCGTATTCTATTAATTCAGCTGTTTTTACATTTGCCCAAAGCAGCACTTTGTTTGCTACTGGGTTGAGCTTAATTCGAATTTCATTTTTATCGATCGCAACTTTTAGTTTGAATGACCAAAATAATCCGATTAAGGCAAGTGTAAAAAGCAAATAAATAACTAGTCCAACAGTAGGCAATGGCTTGTCTCCAAAATTTTCGCCCAGTATCAATTGCTTATAAATTCCATAAACAGGTAATAGTGCATTCCCTATCAAAAGTGCCCATAACCACCATTGCGTAAAACGTTGTTCCTCCATAAATAAATTTTTCATTTTATCAATTTTCATTTTTCTCTCTTTTAAAAATTAAATAAGAATAACCCACTGGCACAACTACAAGTGCAGCCGTAATAATATAAAAAATGGTAAACATCGTTGTGCTGCTCAAAAGCAAACTGAGCAATACAACAAGTACGCCTCCCACAAACCAAAGCACGCCAGCCAACTTATGCGTTTTGTTCCACACGGTTTCGCTTTCCAATGTCCAAGGTGTGCGAATGCCTATGAAGTAATTTGGCTTCACTGTTTTAAAATAATTTCCTAAAATTATATACAGCACACCTATGAGTAGCAGGATATAATTTGGGTTCCCCAGCGTTTGATTTTTTGCAGTATAAATAATGAACAGCGCCAACACAGACATAAATGTGGTAAGCAAAAATTTTATGTTGGCTAGTTTGCCGCCCATTTTTTGTAGTTTCTGTTTGGGGTCAATTTTGGGTATCACAGTGAGCAATACATAAATTAGAAATGGTAGAAGAAATGGAATTAATAAAAGTTCGTAGCGGCTGCCGTATCGGTTTACTTCGCCGGCTGTGTTCCAATATACGGGTACCTTGCTCGGCAAATCGTTCCACACGTAGGCTAAATAAATAAAGGGGAGCAACACGATGCAGATGAGTGGAAGCTCTTTCTTGATGTTTAATTTCATAATGCTATTTTTTTATTTTTAGTATCCAACTTAATAAATCTTCCAAAATTGTCGAGTTCAAAGAATATTCTACAAACTGTCCTTTTTTTTCGCTGCTGATTAAATCGGCTCTTTTCAAAATATCTAAATGATGCGAAATACTTGGTTTTGAAATATTAAATTCATCGGCAATTTCGCCTGCGTTCATATCCTTCTTTTTTAGCAGTTCTATAATCTGCCTACGGGTTTCATCATTTAGCGCTTTAAAGAGGGCGTTCATTTATTTAGTTATTTAGACAAATGTCTAAATATTAATTGATTTTACCCAGTATTACTTCAAATATTCTTGACCCATAGGAATTTTTATAAGCAATATTGCGCGTATGAATTGCACGTATTTTTGAACAAGTTTTAAGTAGAATTATATTTTTTTAGATTTAAACCCGACGCGTCTATTGATAATATTTAAATAGATCCGTCGGGTTTTTAGCGTAACACTTTTTGCCGCTTACTCTAAAACGGGATGCTACAAAAAAACCACTCGCAGTGGCAAGTGGTTTTTCTTTTTGCAAAAGAGTTTTTTATTCTACTACAAATTTCTTAACTCCCCTAAAGTCTTTTCCTTCTACCAACATCATATAAAGACCACCCGATAAGCGCGAAACATCTAGTTGTTTGTTAGCAGCATTATCCAAATCGATGGTCATTAAAACTTTGCCAGAGACATCTAGTATTTTGGCTGTGCCTTTAATTTGTTTGCTGAAGTTCATATTTATAATATCCTGTGCAGGATTGGGTTGCAGACTATATTCAAATGTTTCTTTCGCAATATTATCTATGCCATTTGGTTTTTGATAAATAGTATTAAACACCTCGTTGGTTACGATAGCCGTGTTGTAATCAAAATATATTTCAGCCTTATTTTTTATTACATTACCATAATTATTGTTTCCTTTCTGATTTATCTGAAACACAAATTGTCCATGACTTTCTGGTTCGTTAGTCATGCTATCTACTAAGTTAATATCATCAAATGTTATTTTCAATACTTTATTATCTATGATTTCTATTTTGTAATCATGGCTGGCATAAATTGTTTTTAATCTAAATACTTCTAGTTTATCTGTAAGTGTATCTATCAAAGTAACGCGGCGCGCAGGTGCGTTCCCTACGTTTTGAAAATTAATGGTATATGTCAACACCGAATCTGTTTTGGCAATATGATGATTCGGTCCATCTCCTTCGGGTACCACTATTTTATTATTGGGGTCATACGAACCGACCACAAAAGTATTTTCGCAAAACGTATCATTGGTAGGAACAGCATCTACTGAGGAGGTTAGGTTTGTCACCAAACAATTACTGATAGGCGTATTTAGCATTGTACTTACTGGCGTATTCGTTTGTACAGTTATTGGATTATTGTTTGTAAAATTCCAAGTGTAAACATTACCTACAATATTTGCTGGTGTGGTATTAGAACCCACATACACCAAATCATTATCCAACGTCAAACTTATCTGTCCAGAAAAAGCCACGTACGGATTGCTTCTGTAAGGAATCAATTTGAGCGTAGTATTAAAGCCAGGT
>JBBSPP010000176.1:0-6423 GCA_038258625.1 Chitinophagales bacterium | reverse complement strand
TTGTTATTTTATCCATTGCATCATAAAATATTTTTTGTGCAATACTTTTTTTGCCATCCCACATCATACAGTTAATGAAGCGAGTAACGCTTTTGTCACCAAATCGTGGATCGGGTGCTAAGGGTAATTTTTTTGCTGCCTGTTTTCTCATTTGAAAATTCTTATTAAGCTATGAAGCGATTATTTTTTTACTTTTTCTCTCTTAGTCCCGTATTTACTACGGCTTTGTTTACGATCTTTTACACCAGCCGTATCCAATACCCCACGTAAAATGTGGTAACGTACACCAGGCAAATCTTTTACACGACCACCCCGTATCAATACGATTGAGTGCTCCTGCAAATTGTGTCCTTCACCAGGAATATAGGCAATTACCTCAATTTTATTAGTCAAACGTACCTTGGCTACCTTACGTAGCGCCGAGTTTGGCTTCTTAGGAGTAGTAGTATATACACGAGTACATACACCACGTTTTTGAGGAGATGCGTCTAGCGCACGGCTCTTAGATGTTGTTTTTATTACTTTTCGTCCTTTTCTGACGAGCTGATTAATAGTTGGCATAAATATTCTTAGATATTTTTTTAAAGGAGTGCAAATGTATATGAAAACGGAAAAAAAACAATATTTTTTTCTCTATTTTCCACAATTGTTATTCTAGTTCTTAATAACGGCTAATTTTTTAGGGGCGGTTGGGTCTGTAATGTCTAGATAAGCTATGCCATCAGTGAGCATCCCAATAAGCAAATCACCAGCAGGTATCACATCAATAAAGCGTTCTTGGGTCAAAATGCCAAGTTCGATTGGGTTTTTAGGATTGGATACATCTATAATTCGCAGCCCCGCATTATTGTCACATACATATAATATATTGTTTTTCAGGCCAAGGCCAAAGGGGTTGGTCATGCTCATACTTGTAATAAATTTTGGATAGCGCACATCTTTAATATCATAAATATTCAACACATTAATCTGCGATCCACATTGATTGCCGCCCCGAATGGTCAAAAACGCCACACTATCATTGGCTACCACTGGGTCGCAACCTGTGAAATGCTCCACCTGAGATTCTCGGATTGGTGTCTCGGGATTACTAATATTGTAAATAAACATTGCTGTGTTCGAGGCAATAAACAATTTATTTTTAAACGGAAAAATGGTTTCGATATTCATACCCAGATTTACTTTTTTACGAAAAACAGGATTGCTTGAAGTTGTAATATCAAACACATTCAACGATTGCTGATCGATGGTATATAAATAATTGCCCACCACAGTAAACCGCGCCAATGAACCACCCTGACCGGTACTACCGCCGCCGTTCAATGTATTGCCCGAAGGGGCAGAGCTACTTAAATTGCCCGAATCTTTGCTGCATCCCGCCAAACCAATGACGCTAATTGTGAGGAGGACTAATATTAAATTTCTCATGGTAAAAAGCATTTAGGGTTTTTAAGGGTAACTAATTTCCAGCCAATAACAATCCCTCGGCTTTCATCAACGCATTCAAAATATGAATTATCTGAAGGCGGCACACTTTCATAAATTATTGGAAAAACACCTTTGGAGCGCGACGCTACACTTATATTATTTATATCGGCAATGTTAAGCGTAACCAAATCGTCAAAATTATTGCTGTACAACATATTGTCTTTTATCGAAATTTCCGTTGCACCAGGCACATTTATAAATTTTACTTTTGAAGGATTAGCAGGATCGGTACTATTTATTATATGTACACCTTTTCCTTTTTCTAGCTGAAAGGTGAAATTGCCATACTTATAAATTTTTCCTGGGGTTTCATAAGGCTGAGCCGCCAAAGTTTCAATAGTATATTGCTCCGCCTTATTCAAATAGATGGGCTGATACCCTTCTACCTCCGTAGGGTATTTTGTATTGCAGGCGCCTAGCAGCAATATGCCCAGCAGTCCTAGTAAAAAATTGTTTTTCATAATTAAAAAATTATAGACGCAAGATATATTTGAAACGTTAGTAGTTAAAATGAATTGATGAATAATTTTAAAAAATCAATACACCGACCGCGCTTCAGTTGGAGTGTCCAATGAGGCAAAATCTTTTTCTAAAAATTTGTAATATCCCACAATACCTATCATGGCAGCATTATCTGTGCAATACTCAAATTTTGGAATATATGTTTTCCAACCAATCTCGTTACCTAGTTTTTCAAACTCAGCCCGCAACGAACTATTAGCCGAAACGCCCCCTGCG
This sequence comes from Chitinophagales bacterium, assembly GCA_038258625.1. Classification (GTDB taxonomy): domain Bacteria; phylum Bacteroidota; class Bacteroidia; order Chitinophagales; family Chitinophagaceae; genus JAGNRR01. The sequence goes on along the minus strand of JBBSPP010000176.1, from coordinate 4,197 downwards.
ATGCACACATTTTTTATACCCGTTTGCTCAGATGCTTTTTGCAAATTTTCGAGCAAAATTGCTACAATTGTTTTTTGAATAGAAGCACACAAATCATTCAAATTATTTTTTATAAACTGGTCGTCCTTACGCATTTCTTTTTGCAAAAAATAGAGCACCGAAGTTTTTAAACCAGAAAAACTAAAGTGGAGACCATCTAGTTTTGGCTTATTAAATTGAAATGCATGGGCATTTCCTGTCTTGGCATATTTGTCAACGTAAGGCCCGCCAGGGTAGGGAATACCCATCAGTTTAGCCGTTTTGTCAAAAGCTTCACCCGCTGCATCGTCCTTTGTTTCGCCAATTACCTCCATGCGGCTTGCGCTATGGCAAACCACCAATTGAGTGTGCCCGCCACTTACTGTCAGGCATAAAAAAGGAAAATCTGGGCGCGGGGCTTCAATCAGGTTGGACAATATGTGTGCTTGTAAATGTTGCACCGCTATCAAAGGGATTTCCAAAACTTGTGCAAGAGCTTTGGCCGTATGCGCACCTACGAGTAGAGAGCCAATCAAGCCAGGGCTTTGCGTATAAGCAACTGCATTCAGCTCGGCCAATGTTGTATTGGCTTTTTTCAAAGCCGCATCTATTACGGGCAAAATGTTTTTTATATGCTCACGGCTGGCTGCTTCGGGTACTACGCCGCCATACTGCTGATGAATTTCTTGGTTGTAAATCAGGTTGCTTTGTACATTATTATCCCAAAGCACAGCTGCACTTGTATCATCACAAGAACTTTCGATAGCCAAAATTTTAATCACAATAAGATTTTTTTGTAAAACTAAAAACGCAGAAACTTAACCATTTTCTTCCGCTTTTGAAAGCGTTTCATTTGCTCGGGGAAAGCCATACGCGTTTCCACCACATTATCATAAGTAACTAGCATAAGCCGAATATTTAATTTGCCAATACGGCCTTTAGAATAGAATCGATCATAGAAGGCATCAATTTCTTTTTCGTCTGTTTTTATTAAATATTGTGCGTTGGCAGTCGTCAATTTAATAATCAAATTGTCCCACTCTACGGTGTCAACGGTACCAATAACGGTCAGCGATCCATAATATTTTCGGGCGTCAAAATCAACAATGGCGCAACATTCCAAGCTCGTTGGTTCTACAAAATCTTCTTCTACCTCGCGGTAGGTGCTATAATCGCAAGTATAAAAGTTACCTGCCCAACGATCATAAAAACCACAAACGGGATTTTGACCAGGAAAATGTAGTTGCTGAAAAAATTCATTATTTTTTACCGAAATTGTAGCGGTGTTATACCCCATTACGTAGCCATCATTGCCTTGTGCAATAGCCGCTTGTGCAACAACTATGCTTATAAAAATTAGTAAAATACGTTTCATAAAATATATGCTCTCGCCCAAAGATAATAGTTTGATTATGTTTTCATGGTTTTTGGCAATATTTTTATGCGGAGCCGCTGGTAAATTGCTTTTTTTAATAAAAAAATACATGACTACACACGTGCTTTAATGCCAATTAATTACTTTAGTGCGATGAAAAATAAAAAAATATTGTTAGGACTGTTTAGTTTGAGCATTCTAATGTTTTTGGGATCATGTTCTAAAGATGATACTAGCAATGGCACACTGCCGCCTGTAACTACAGAAGATCTACTTTATGCATATGATAATCGCGGAACGTTTCCGGCCGGCACAGAAAATTTTTATAATGCACTTCAGCCAGGTGTAAGGGTAGAAATTCCAGTAGGCACGTTTGCATCTAAAACAGATTCGGTGCTAACTGCAGAAGGTTATACCAAAGAACATGTAGTATCCATTAAAGGCGAATCGATGGACATATTAATGATTAGCCCAACGACTCAAAATTTTGATTTTATGGACAGCGTTTGGATTTATGTTAGTCAGCTAAATGAAACGGCGAAGCGATTGTATGCATACAAATTTAATTATGCGGTTGGGCTAAATTCCTTGAGTATGGACATGACCAATATTGATATAAAAGATGTTTTTAATTCAGACTCGGTAAAAATATTTATGCAAGCTACGAAGCGTGATAATACTCAAACTTTAGCACCGAACACTACAATAGATTTTAAAACAATGGTTCGCTTTACTGTTGAGAAAAAGCAGTAACATAGGGTTCTCTAAATTAATAAGCCGCACGTACAAAGTTGTACAATTTTTTTTGGTTTTATTTATTTAGGTCTCAATTTCAACTCATCATATTATTATCTTATAAAAAAGGATAAACTCGGCTAACATGTTAGCTATAATAAACGTCACATACATTATGAAAAATATAAAATTAGTTTTAGCAATTTTGGGGTTTGCTTCCGTAGCAATAATTAGTTCATGTTCCAAAGATAAAAATAACCCTGGTACTGGCGGTGGCGGCAAAGTTATTACAGACGATTTCACATTGGTTTATACCGATGAAGGAGCTTTCCCTGCCAACGCCCAGCAAATTTTTGATCTTGCCCCTGTAGGTTTTAAAATACCTGCCTATTCAGGCACATTTGCATCAAATGTTGATACCGAACTTGCAAATGAAGGTACGACACGAGAAAAGGTGATAAGCATAAATGGTGAGTCACTAAAGGTTTCTATGGTAAACAACCCGACTCAAAATTTTGATTTTATGGAGAGTATTTGGGTGTATGTAAGCAAAGTGGACGGATCTAGCCAATTCCTTTTTGGTTATAAATATAATTATGCCTTAGGATTGAGAGAGTTGAACTTGGATATGACTAAGACAGATGTAAAAGAAGTTTTTAATGCAGATTCGGTTAAATTAACACTTCAAGGAACTAAAAGAGCTGGTAGCCATGTAATACAAGCTAATACTAAAATAGAATTTAAAGCATCTGTAAAAGAAACTTTTGATATTACACCTTAAAGTTTTACCGTAAGTCCAAACTGAAAGATGGAGGCGGGGATGAAATAGTAATTATAAAGTAACCAACTTTGCCCTACACCAAGCTCGGTGTAAATGCCAATATTTTTTGAGAGAAAAAGTCGTCCACCAACTGTAGCCTCAAAATTGAAAGGCGGTGGAAAGGTATGGTTAATATAAATTCTTTCTTTGGGTGAAAATGTATAGGTCTCGGCATTGGCATAACCAATGCCAGCACCTGCTCCAGCATAAAAATTTATACTTCTTTTCTGATAAAAATAATAGTTCAACCGGAGGCCAGCCGCGGCTTCCCACACTTGTACGCCATGTCTAAAGGGTTGCATGGTGCCATCCAGTGCTTGAGCATTTGCTTGCCAATACACATCACTGTAGCTATAAAAACCGCTAATACCAACAGTCAATTTTTTTAGCAACATATATTCCAATTTTAGATGAGCCGGGCCATACCCGCGGATATTCAAATCTTCATCAGGCTTTTCTCGTTTGAGATATATTCGTAAGGCACTAGGAAAACCATAACCTGTGGTAACAATGAAATCGCCTTTTTTTACGTACGTGTCACCAAGAGTTTGTGCCGCAACATGGCCAGATAATAAAATAAATATAATGAGTTGAATAAAAATAATACCATGTAGTTTCTGCTTCATTTCCTAACCTTTTCTTATTAAAAATAACATTTTATGCGGCATTCATCATTTACTTTTGTCACCTAATTTTCAAAAAATATGTTGCAACAACTTAAAGAACAACAACAGCAAGAATTCATTCAACGGCACATTGGCCCAGATGCTACCGAAACTGCCCAAATGCTACTGACAATTGGCGTGGATAGTATGGACTCTTTGATACAAAAAACGGTGCCGGATGCCATTCGTACAAATAAAGATTTAAACGTTAGCAAAGCCGTAAGCGAGTACGATTATTTGAACAATATAACGGCTATGGGCAATAAAAATATTGTAAAGAAAAACATGATTGGCATGGGTTACTACGGCACCATTACGCCATCAGTAATACTACGCAACATTTTTGAAAATCCAGGTTGGTACACACAATATACTCCTTACCAAGCCGAGATTGCACAAGGCCGTTTAGAAAGCTTGTTGAACTTCCAAACTGTGGTGAGCGATTTAACAGCTTTACCAATTGCCAATGCATCACTTTTAGATGAAGCAACCGCCGCCGCCGAAGGTGTAACAATGCTTTTTGGTAGCCAGCGCAAACAAGAAAAAACAAAAGTTTTTGTAGATGAAAATATTTTCCCGCAGAC
>JBBSPP010000175.1:0-6428 GCA_038258625.1 Chitinophagales bacterium | reverse complement strand
TGCTACGCCGCGATTTCCAAGCTTGCTGCTACAACGCCAACCGCCGCCGATCAAGCAGCCGCATTGCACGATTTGGGCGAGGCTATTGGTTTTGTACACGGGCTTAAAGCCGTACCTGCCAATGCAAGAATAATTACTGATGTGCAAATTGACGAAGTATTGACGCTAATGTTAGCACCTAGTACTACAGAAGGTACGGTTTATCAATTTGTAACAAACGGTGCCACCTATTTGCCAAAAATAACCGACGCTCAAAATAAATTAAAAGCAGTTTATGGTTTTTCGGCTACTGAAATGGAGGACTTTAAAAATAACTGGGTGAGTGTGCAAGGCCGCTAAAAAATTATAATACATGATTAAAACAAACTGTTCGTTTACCAACGGACGGTTTTGTTTTTTTTAAAAGCTAAAAAATAAAATGACAACAGCAACAAAAACAATCAGGTTTTCACTACTCGCAATTGGTACGTTTTGCGCATTTCTTTTTTCATGCCAAAAAGAGAATACAGCAAAAGATGATACGGAAAATTTTGACCAAAAAGCAATGCTCGCCAATTACGCGGATAATATTATCATTCCGTCTTTTACTGAATTATCAAAAAATATTGGAGAGCTAAATAGTTTAGTAATCCCTTTCGCATCAAATTACTCCGAAGCTGAGCTACAAACTATACAACAAAAATGGAGCGACGTTTATACAAGTTGGACGTGGGCAAATGCTTACAACTTTGGCCCTGCCGGCGAGGCCGGTATCAAAAAAAGATTGGTAGAAGAAATAGGTACTTGGCCAATAAATGTAACGGGCATAAATAGTAAAATTTCTAGTATGGATACCTCTTTTTCTGATTTTCAACGCGATACGCGCGGGCTGCTTGCTATAGAATATTTGTTGTACGACGAGCAATTAGCCAACGTTCAAATCGTATCGAAGTTCTCTTCTAACCCAAACAGAATATTGTATTTAAAAGCAGCAATTCGTAATGCACAACAACAAGTGGACGCGATATTGAACGAATGGGAAAATGGTTACCGGGCCGAATTTATCGCCAATACGGGTACCTCGGTAGGCAGTTCAACGTCCTTACTTTACAATGAATTTGTACGGTCGTATGAGAGTATCAAAAATTTTAAATTAGGAATTCCTTTGGGTAAAAAAGCTGGGCAAACGAGCACCGAACCACAAAAAGTAGAAGCTCGCTTTTCGGAAAAGTCGTTGGAATTTTTAGCAGAAAATACAAAAGCAATTGAATATTGCTGGTTGGGAAAATCAAAAAATAATATGAATGGCATTGGCTGGGATGACTATTTGCAAAGCGCCACAGGTGGTAATGATTTGGTACAAAAAACTACCGCGCAACAACAAAATATTTTTACTGAATTAAAAACGGTAGGAACAAATACTTCCTTACAACAACAAATTACCGCCAACCCCGCTGCGCTTGAAAATCTGTACAACGAATATCAAAAACAAACTCGGTTTTACAAAAGCGATATGAGCAGCTTGCTCGGTATTTCCATCACGTTCAGCGACGCGGATGGCGATTAGCACCGATATATTTTCTAGTTTCAAAAACAGGTTTTTAGGAACAACTTCTGTGGCTCCGTTGGTTACGGTGCGCATATTATTTGGTGCGTTGGTTGCTTTTAGCACGTTGCGCTTTTTGGCATTGGGTTGGGCGCACGACCATTTTATTTGTGCTGATTTTCATTTCAAGTATTATGGTTTTGAGTGGGTAAGCGTGCCGGGTGCGTTTTGGGTTTATGCACTTCATGGGTTGCTTGTTATTTCATCAGTCATGATGGTGTTGGGGCTTTTTTATCGGTACAGCGCCACGGCTACATTTTTACTTTTTACCTATATTCAATTGTGGGATGCAACCTACTATCTCAACCATTATTATTTCATAAGCTTGTTTGCCTTCTTGCTAATTTTTGTGCCTGCGCATCGTAGTTTTTCGTTGGATGCGTTTCGTACTCCCACTATAATTTCAGCACGTGTAGCTACTTGGACAGTCAACATTTTGAAACTCCAATTGGCCATTGTATATATTTATGCAGGCATTACCAAAATAAATACAGACTGGTTGTTGGAAGCTTTGCCTTTAAAAATTTGGTTGCCTTCCCGTGCCGATTATTTTTTGCTGGGCAATTTATTTCAGCAGGAATGGGTGGCCTATGTTTTTAGCTGGGCGGGTATGCTTTATGATTTGCTGATTGTTTTTTTCTTACTAAATAAACGAACACGCGTTGCCGCTTTTTTGCTTGTCGTAGTTTTTCATTTGCTTACTCGTTGGTTATTTCCCATAGGCGTTTTTCCATTCGTGATGATACTTATGACGTTGATTTTTTTCTCGGATAATTGGCATCAAAAAATGCAGGGTGTGTTGCGCAAAATAGTGCTATTCCCCAATCTTGTTTTACAACAAAATGTTGAGCACAGTTCTATTCAAGTCGTTCCATTTCATCAAAAAATAATCGCGCTCATTCTTGTACCCTTTTTTATTTTTCAACTCGTTTTTCCACTTCGTTCATATTTATATGCCGATCATCTTTTTTGGAAAGAACAAGGCTATAGGTTTAGCTGGCGAGTAATGCTGATGGAGAAAGCAGGTGATGCTACTTTTTATGTAAAAGAAAAAAACGGTATGCGAAAAGGCGAAGTTTTTAATAATGATTTTCTTACCGCGCAACAACAAAAACAACTTGCCTTTCAGCCAGATTTTATTTTGCAGTATGCCAAATTTTTAAAACATCATTATAAAAAACAGGGCATGACATCACCCGAAATCACTGCCCAAATTTATGTAACACTTAATGGCCGACCCAGCAAATTATTCGTTGATTCGGCGGTGGATTTATCAAAAATTAATGATAGCTGGGCATCAAAAAAGTGGGTAACAAATTATCCTTTTTAATCCATGAAATATTTTTTACTCATACAATGTTTTCTTTTTTTCTCAGTGTGTAGCTGGGCACAAATTGATAGTACATCGCGCACAAAAAAACTTAAAAAAGTAACTGTTACTGAAAAACGCGATAGCCTGAATGACCATAAAACCAAAAGCGCCGTGAACGATTTTATGGTTTTTGAAGGAAAGAAAAACGAGATTGTGCTAATGGAAAACTTAGTGGCAAATAAAGCTGCCAATAATGCGCGGCAAATTTATGGCACGGTTACGGGGCTCAATATTTGGGAGAGCGACTACGCTGGGTTGCAATTAGACATTGGAGGCCGCGGACTCAATCCTTCGCGCAGTAGCAACTTTAATACGCGGCAAAATGGCTATGATATTAGTGCCGATGCACTTGGCTACCCCGAAAGTTATTACACCCCACCCGCTGATGCGCTGAGTGAGATAGAAATTACCCGTGGGGCCGCGGCATTGCAGTACGGCACACAGTTTGGCGGGGCCGTTAATTTCAAATTTAGAGATGCCAATGCTGAAAAAAAAATTGCCTATCGAGGCAAACAATCACTCGGATCGTACCAATATATTAGCTCGTATAATGAGCTGAGTGGCACGTTCAAAAATGGATTGAGCTACTTAGCTTTTTATCAAAAAAGAAAAGGAAACGGCTGGCGAGAAAATAGTAGCCTAGATGCCAATAATTATTTTATGCGATTGGAGTACAAAAAATCACGATTCCAATTAGGCGCAGAGTTTACTCATTTGGATTATGTAGCGCAGCAAGCTGGCGGCCTTACTGATGCTCTTTTTACCAAAGATGCGCGGCAAAGTGTGCGCGCCCGAAATTGGTTTAGCGTGCAATGGAATTTATTATCAGTAGCAGCTACTTATAAATTTACATCTAGTTTCAAAGCTAATGTGCGCACCTTTGGGTTGGTAGCGGGCAGAAAAAGTTTGGGAATTTTGGATAGAATTAATGTGCAAGATTTGGGCCAAAATAGATTGTTGATTGATGGCGAATTTAAAAATGTAGGCGCAGAAATCCGTTTTCATAAAACATATAATTTTGGCAAAAACAGAAATGATTTGGTGGCGGGTGCGCGGTTGTATCAGGGCAATACTTTTTCGCGGCAGGGATTGGCCGATGATGGTACAGATGCCAATTTTACTTTTTTAAATAATGACTACCCCGAAAATTTTGAGTATAAATATCCCAATCAAAATGTGGCTTTATTTGCCGAGCATATTTTCAGATTCGGAAATTTGAGCATCACGCCTGGTGCACGCCTGGAATACATAAATACAAAAGCCCAAGGATATTACCGGCAACAGGTGTATGATTTTGCTGGCAATTTAATTAGCGATGTACGCACCAATGAAAGTATTGGTAGGCAACGACAGTTTATGATTGCGGGCTTGGGCGCGCGTTATTTGCTAAGCGAATCCACTGAGCTGAAAGCAAACTTTTCGCAGAATTACAGAGCAATAAATTTTTCGGATTTGCGCGTGCAAAATCCAAACTTTGTAATTGATAGTAACATAAAAGATGAGCGCGGTTTCACAGCTGACATCAGTTTGAAAGCGGAAAAGGAAAAAGTTTTCAAAATCGAAACCACGCTTTTTTATATTCATTATAGCAACCGGATTGGGCAAATTTTGCAGGCAAATGTGGCGCCGCTTTTTTTGGATTATCGCCTACGTACCAATGTAAGTGCTTCGCGCAATGTGGGTATCGAAACGTTTGTATCTTATAATTTAAATCAGCTTTTGAGAACCAAAAATTTGAACTGTATGGTGTTTGGAAATTTTTCGTTTATCCGCGCCACCTATTATAATAGTAAGGATAAATCGATAGAAGGAAACTTAGTAGAAATGGTGCCGCCCGTAGTGCTACGTGCCGGTACAAAACTGCAACAAAAAAAATGGAAGGGAAGCGTGCAATATAATTATGTGGCCAAGCATTATTCTGATGCGAGTAATGCGGAATATACATCCTCGGCGATTGAAGGCGTGATACCCGCTTACCAAGTGTTGGATATTAGCGCGGCATACAAATTATCGAAAAACGTAAGTTTGGAGGGAAGTTGTACCAACGCGCTGAACGAAACATATTTCACCCGTCGCGCAACTTCGTATCCTGGACCCGGTATTATTCCTGCTTCGCCGCGAATGTTCTTTGTTACTGTGGGGGTTGCATTCTAAATAATTGGGCACAAATTCTTAATGAAAAAAAACGGCTGCCGATAATACGATTGGTTAGCCGCGAGGACCCTATTTATTCATATTTTTAAGTTGAGAGCATGTCATGCATTTTAAATTTTGGCAGTTCATGTTATAATTTTTTATAAACTTGTTCCAAAAAAACTCGCATTTCAAGGTTGAAATGCGAGCTTGGTTTTTCAACATGAAAAAGAATTAGTTCGTCTTTGCCAACTTTTGCAGGCCCATTCCTTTTGGTGTTTCAATTTGTATTAGATATACTCCATTTGCCAAATCAGCAACATCAACATTTTTAGCATTGCTTACTTCTTTGATTGTTTTTCCCTGAAAATCTTTTACTGTAATACTTAGTATTTTTTCGTTGGCTAGGATAGTTATATTATCGTGTGTAGGATTTGGGTATAGCGTAAAATCAATCTGTGGTTTTACATCATTTACTGCCGCAGGTGCGGGTGCGGTATATTTCCAAAGTTCGCGGTCGCTGGTATTATAATCTGCGCTAAAATACATGGACCCATTTAAGTAGGTAAAGTACGGAACAGAAATAAGCGGACCCGAATTGGGCGAAATGGCTGGCGCAATTACGCCGGTACCTGCACTGGTACCGTCGCTTTCGTACAGCTCAAATCCATTACTACCCGCGTTAGCCACAAAATATAATTTGCCATGGTAGGTATAAAAATATGCTGGATCGGCACTGCTCGAGGCATTGATATTCTTAGTCATTACCGTGCCAGCTGTGGTGCCATCGGTTTTCCACAGTTCTGTGCCATTGGTACCATCATGGGCTCTAAAAAATAATTTATTATTAAATACTGTGAAAATGTTCGGATCTGCTGTCCCCGTTGAATTGATGAGCTTCAGCAACTGTGTACCTGCCATGGTACCATCCGTCACCCATAGCTGGTAATCACTACCATCATTGGCACCAAAGTATAATTTGCCATTAAACAAAGTCAAAGAGTAAGGAAATGAAGAATTACTGCCCACCCTAATATCTTTTACCAATTGTGTGCCGGCGGTGGTACCATCCGTTGCCCACAGCTCGTCGCCCGTAGTACCACCGTTAGCTCTAAAATATAATTTGCCACCCAAAGCCGCAAAGCCGCTGGGAGAAGAACTAGCTGCGCCTGGGTTTATATCTTTTAACTGTTGCGTACCCGCCGCGGTACCATCGGATACCCACAGCTCTTGACCATCAGTGCCATCAGTAGCACTAAAATAAATTTTGCCGCCCGCTGCAACCATCTGAGTGGGGCTGCTGCCTGCAGCACCGGGGTTAATATCTTTTAGCATTTG
>JBBSPP010000174.1:0-6436 GCA_038258625.1 Chitinophagales bacterium | reverse complement strand
TCCAATTTTGTCGAATTTAGCACTGTCCTAATTTGGGGAAGGCTACAGCGTGGGGTATCGGTTGGTGGGGTAGTGGACTAAATTGTGGGTGCCAAATTTTAGAATTCTAAATTACATTGAAGATTAATAGTAGCTATTTCTTTCAATATAGGAAGAGTCTTATCTATTATTATTCTAATATTCTAGGATAAGAGGAGGTCATTTTATCTCAGGAATTGACCTATCCTTCACCAAAAAATAAAATCATTTATTTCGAAATTTTTTCTACTTTTACACCAACCAATTACCTTATGAGATATTTCTTACTAATATTTTGTATAACACATTTGTTACCATCTCAAACCTTCGCACAGTACAAAGGCGGATTGGATGATGGCAATGCTGCAAGTATTAGTACTGTCACGCAAAATCAAATACCCGATATTTTTAGAGGTGGTTTAAATGATGGGACGGCGATGCAAAACAGCACGAACCAAAATCAGCTTCCTGGTATTTTTAAAGGTGGACTAAATGATGGAAGTGCATTTTCTGTATCCCTTGCTCAAAATGCATTGCCAGATATATTTCATGGTGGCCAGAATGATGGATTTGCTTTTGCGGCAACCAACAATCAGAATCAGCTTCCTAGTATTTTTAAAGGTGGACTAGATGATGGAAGTGCAATTGCTACTTCTATTGGTCAAAATTCGTTACCATCTATTTTTAGAGGAGGTGTAAATGATGGCGCCGCTATTTCTGTATTGAGTAATCAGAATGCATTGCCCAGTATTTATACGGGTGGGGCAAATGACGGCTATGCGTTTGTGGTAAGTCTGAATCAGAACTCGAACAATCCTTTAAATCTGATATTGCTTTCCTTTACCGGTTCATGGGCAAATGAGGACGCACTTTTAACTTGGAAAACAATAGATGACACGCATGTAGATTATTTTGAGTTGGAAAGAAGTGTGGATGGCGGAAAGAATTTTGCAGCCATTGGTCAAACGGTCCCTTTTCGTAAAGTTGGTGAAAACACTTATATCCATACAGATGCCGGCGCTTGGAATTTAAAAGAAAATGTCCTTTTATATCGTCTCAAGTCTTTTAATATGGATGGTGATTTTTATTATTCCGGAATTGTAAAACTTAAGAAAGATAAGAATGCCCCCGTATTTTCATTATTCCCCAATCCTACCACTGACCGCGTAACCTTAGAATTGCTAAATAGTACAGAGGCCGAAGGCTATAATTATGTATTAATGGATATTGGTGGCAGGGTAATTAACAAAGAAAAAATAACGGGCGTCAAAACTATTTTTGAATTCAATGCTATGCCGGCAGCTTCCTACCAATTAATTATTTTCGACAAAGGAGTACCAATCCAAAACTTTAAAATTCAAGTTCTTCATTAAATAAATTTCTTAACCAACCAACCAAACTAAATAAAAATGAAAAAATCAATCCTATTACTGTGTGCAATTTTTTTTATTGCATTCCAAGCACATTCAAATAATGTGCAAATGACGAACGTCAGTATTATCAATGGCGGCGCCGGAAATATAAAAGTCAAGTTTGATCTCAGCTGGGATAATAGCTGGCGTACCAATGTGGGCCCTGCCAATTATGATGGCGTGTGGGTAATTTTTAAATATAAGCAACAAGGTATGAAATGGAATCACTTGAATCTAACAGGTATCGGCAACAGCACACCTAGCGGATTTAGTATTTTTCAAAATTCAGGCAGCCCTAAAATTGGCGCCATGATATTTCGTTCGGCGGCTAATCTTGGAATTGGTACGGTCACGGTGGCAAACATCGAGCTGGGAGTGGCAAATAATTTACCATATGATATTGATATTAGAGGCTTTGCTTTAGAAATGGTAAATGTACCCGCCCCTACAGTCACTCGTCCTTTTTTTGGTGATGGTGATGGCACAAATGAATCTACGAATGCACTACATTATGCAGATAATACAGCAACAACTAATTCAACACTTCCAATACGGTGCGATGCCAATAGCCTAGACGATGGAGAATTAGAAGTGGATGGTATGTATATTTATAGTAATGATACCATTCAGCTGACAAACCCAATAGGACCCTTGGAGCCCTTTCCTACCATGAAAGAGGTTTGGTGTATGAAGTATGAAATAAGCCAAGCCTCTTATCGCGATTTTTTGAATACGCTAGATTCGCTACAACAAGATACGCGTACGGTTTTTCCCCCAACCTCTCCAATAGGTACCCGTGTATTAACCGCCTCTGCCATTAGCCGTAGTTATATAGAAATTGTCGTACCCGCATCCGCAAATACCCCAGCTATTTATGGATGTGATGCAAATAATAACAATATTTTTGATGAGAGCGCCGATGGTGAATTTGTTGCCTGTAATTTTCTGCTTTGGCAGGATGTAGCGGCCTTTTTAGATTGGAGCGGACTAGCACCAATGAGTGAGATTCAGTATGAACGAATGTGCAGAGGGAGTAGCTCGGCAGGTGCCAATGCGGCCATTCTTGGTGAATTTGCCTGGGGTAGCACTTCCATAGCAAACGCTACATATACTATTGGCGGATTAGGTTCTGCAAATGAAATCGTTACAAATTTATCTCCCAATATTGGCAATGCAGTGTACGCTAATACCTTTACAACGCCTTTACGTAGTGGAATTTTTGCCAACGCAACTTCTACGCGTACAACTAGCGGAGCTACCTTTTATGGTATTATGGAGATGAGTGGAAATTTGCAAGAGTATTGTATTTCTATAGGTAATGTGGCTGGCCGCTCATGCGAATATGTGCCCAACGGAAATGGTGCTTTATCTCCTTTAGGAAATGCACAATTACCATTAGGAGGAGCGGGTTATTGGCCCGGTATGGATGGTAACATCACTTTATCATCTGCCCAAAGTTGCACATCGTTTTGCGAAGTAAACTCGGTTGCTGGTATTCGCCTTCGAGGTGGTGGAAATTCTAATGCCTCAAGCGTATTAAGCGTATCCGATCGTTCGTCCACCTTTCAACCTACAGCTCGTGGCGCTGACCGTGGCGGCAGAGGTGTTTTGCAGATTCGGTAATACTTTAATAAAAAATTATTTGAATCCCTAAACCTACATTCTTGGTTTAGGGATTCTTGTTTTTTTGGAGCATGGTGGAACTTTTTAATTTGTTTCAAAATATTTTTTTTGATTTCTTAAAAATTAGATTACGACGCAGATATTGAAATTGTGAATATTGGCCTCGCTTCGGCGGGGCTTTTTCTCTTACAATTTCAGCCCCGCCCGTGGCTGATGGAGTTATAGTCCAAGGCCCACTTGTTAATCCCCCCTTAAGTTTTTTAAGCAGTCGCGGCTATCCTTGGATAATCGGGCATGGGGTGTTATTATGGCATCCGAAAAATAATACACAGGCAATGGAACTAAGAAAATACGATGCTGACCAACCTATATCCGCCGCACAAACCGAGGCGGTGCGCAATTTTTTATTCAAACAATTGGAGCAATACGGCGATGCCGAAGGCGCCATATTAAAGTGCATTCAATACGCTATGAAAATAAATAATGCCCCCGGCGGTGCCGTATTTACCGCCAGCATTGATGGCGAAATAGTGGGTGCCGTGGTCACCAACAAAACCGGCATGAGCGATTATATCCCCGAAAATATTTTGGTATATATAGCCACCCATAGCGATTACCGAGGCCAAGGCATTGGCAAAAAATTAATGAACTATGCCATAGAAAATAGCACGGGCGATATTGCCCTGCACGTAGAAAAAGACAATCCTGCCCGATTTTTATATGAAAAACTGGGCTTTACAAATCCGTATCTCGAAATGCGATTAAAAAGAAAATAAACATGTTAGAAAAAGAATATTTAGCCACACGCCAAGGCTATCGTACCGCCTTCCGCAAAACGCTGCATCAGCACCCCGAGCTATCGGGGCAGGAAGTAAATACCGCAAAACGAATAGCCCAATACCTCAGTGCACATACTAAAGCTAGCGTACAATCCGTAGCTGGCACGGGCGTGCTAGCTACCTTTGATAGTGGTGTGGCGGGCGATACGATTCTACTTCGTTCCGATCATGATGCGCTGCCCATTCAGGAAATCAATACGTTTGAACATAAATCTATCATCAAAAATGTATCGCACAAATGCGGGCACGACGGGCACACCACCATTATGCTCGGCGTAGCAGAAGCGCTTACGGATTTTCCCATAGCGCGTGGTAAAGTGATGTTACTTTTCCAACCTTCCGAAGAAAATGGCATGGGCGCAAAGGCGGTGCTGGCAGATGAAAATTTTGACATTGAAAAAATAGATTATGCTTATGCCTTGCATAATTTACCAGGCTTCGCCAAAAATGAAATTGTATATAAACACCAATCGTTTACGGCGCACATCAAAAGCCTCATTATAAAACTAACCGGCAAAACCGCCCACGCCGCCGAGCCCGAAAAAGGCCACAACCCCGACCTCGCTATTAGCGAATTGATACAATATTGCCATGAGCTGACTAACAACATTCCCGCACGAGACGATTTCTTTTTAATTACCATTGTGCATGTAAATGTCGGCGATACGGCGTACGGCATTTCGGCGGGTTATGGCGAGTTGCACCTCACCATTCGCGCTTGGGACAAAAATACGTTTGATAAAAATTGTGAGCAGTTGCTCAGCAGGATTAATACCACCGCCAATAAGTATTCGTTGACAACTGATATGGAATGGACACAAACTTTTCATGCAAACCAAAACAATATAACTGCCGTGGAAAATATAAAAGCCGCCGCCGACCAACTAAATATTTCTAACACAGAAATAGCACACCCGTTTAAGTGGGGCGAAGATTTTGGATTGTTTACACAGCATTGCAAAGGCGCCATGTTTGGCATTGGTGCAGGTGAGTCATGCCCTGCCCTACACAATCCGGATTATGATTTTCCTGATGATATTACAGAAACGGGTATTCAAATTTTTTATCAAATACTAAAACAACACCTAATCGATTAATGCTTCCAACTTCTTACATAGAAATTTCTAAGAGTGCACTCGCCCATAATATTTCTTTTATAAAAAATATGTTGGGGCCCGATGTTATTTTTTCTTCGGTGGTAAAAGGCAATGCGTATGGTCATAATATTTCGGCATTCGTTCCCTTGGTTTATGAGCAAGGCATTCGACACTTTAGTGTATTTAGCGCTAGCGAAGCCTACGAAGTAAAAGAAGCCTTGTCTAGCGAACCATCAGGCCAGCCCACCAATTATACCATCATGATAATGGGCATGATAGAAAATAACCAACTAGAATGGGCAATAGAAAATGGTATTGAGTTTTATGTTTTTGATAAAGAAAGATTGCACGCCGCAATAGCATGTGCTAAAAAATTAAACGTAAAATGTAATGTTCATATAGAAGTAGAAACAGGCATGAACCGCACAGGTTT
Organism: Chitinophagales bacterium; assembly: GCA_038258625.1. GTDB lineage: Bacteria > Bacteroidota > Bacteroidia > Chitinophagales > Chitinophagaceae > JAGNRR01. The sequence continues at coordinate 1,014 of JBBSPP010000174.1, read as the reverse complement.
TGCACTGCATGATTTAGAAAATGTGTGGCAACTAATTGAAAAAAATAATGAGTATGTAAACGTGGCTGGCATTTGCACACACCTAGCCGGCGCAGAAAGTATTGCTAATTATAAACGCATCAAGGATCAACAAAAGCTTTTCAATAAAGTGAAAAAAAATGTAGCAGATAAAGCTTTTCTACATCCCAAATTTCATGCGGCTTGCTCGGCCGCCGCCATTCGTTATCCAAAATCGAGGCAGGATCTTGCGCGCATTGGCATTATGCATTATGGTTTTTTCCCGAATAATGAAACCTACATTCATTATCTAACCAAAAATAATTTTGAAGAAAATCCGCTGAAGCGCGTCATTAGTTGGAAGACAAAAGTGATGGATATTAAAGAAGTAAAAACAGGTGAATTTGTGGGTTATGGCACCGCGTATTTTACTAATCAAAAAACAAAGATTGCACTCATTCCCGTGGGTTATGCGCATGGCTTTGCGCGTTCATTAAGCAATAAAGGAAAAGTATTATTGCGCGGCAAACGCATTAACGTAATAGGCGTGGTAAACATGAATATGATAACCGTTGACTTAACCGATGTGCCCTACGCTGAGCGAGGCGATGAGGTGGTATTAATAGGCACACAAGGCGAGCAAGAAATTTCGGTTTCGAGCTTTAGTAATATTGGCGATTTTGTAAATTATGAATTGCTTACACGCCTGCCCAACGATATTCCACGAATAATAAAAAACTAAACTATGGCACAACTAATAATAGACGTAAAAAAAATACAATCAAACATTAGCGCACTAGGTGCTTTTTTTGAAAAGCATAATATCAAATGGAGTTTGGTGACGAAAGTATTTTCGGGCGATAAAAAATTCCTGTCCACTATTTTATCCAAAGAGGTGATACAACATGTAAACTCGGTGGGCGACTCGAGGCTTACGAGTCTAAAAAACTTGCGCGAAGTAAATCCTCACATGAATACAATTTATATAAAACCACCTGCCGCCATCTATGCCGATGA
>JBBSPP010000173.1:0-6443 GCA_038258625.1 Chitinophagales bacterium | reverse complement strand
TTTTAGTGCTGAACTATTTTTTTTAATACGAAAAGCTCGGACGCTAATATACAATCATTGTTTAAATGATGGCAGAAATATTATTTTCCTTTCAGCAAAAAGATATTCGTTACCGGAAAAGATAGGAGCATAAAATGCCACAGGCCATGGCAACGTTTAGGCTTTCGGCATCGCCATTTTGGGGGATGGTTATTTGATGATTGCAATGCTGCAATACTTCGGGTGTAATGCCGTTAGCCTCGTTGCCCATTACCAAAATGCCTTCCTTTAAAGGTGCAGTATCATACACAGATTGTCCGGTAAGCATAGCGGCATAGGTTGGTAGGTTGCTATATTTTAATTGATGGGCAAGTTGTACGTAACTAATTTTCACTCTAAAAATACTGCCCATACTTGCTTGTATAACTTTTGGGTTATACAGCTCTACACAATCTTGGCTACAAATAATTTCGCGGATACCGTACCAATCTGCTAGCCTAATGATAGTGCCAAAGTTGCCAGGATCTCGTATTTGATCCAACGCAATGTATTTTTTTTGATTAAAAGCAAAAGGAATTTCTGTAGGCATTTGTGCTAAGGCCAGCAATCCATCACCATTTTTTAAGGCGCTAACTTTTTCGTATTCAATAGTAGAAATTAGCGTGGCGGTTACCCTATCATTTTGGGCTATAAAATCTTCATTCGCTTTTGTATAAAAAATTTTTATGTCTTGAAACGAAGATTTCAATAGCTCTTCAATACTTTTATTTCCCTCAACAAAAAATTGTGAATGTTCAGTTCTATATTTTTTAGTGCGTAATGCAGTAATGTGTTTAATTTGCGCTTTACTGAGCATAAGCCTTGCAAAATACACAGAGAACCATATTAATTGTAGCAAAACTTTCCTTAATATTTATTGTAGGTTTTTTATCCTCTTGCAAGTACAACCAACATTTAAAAGAGGGCCAAAAGCTCCTTCGCAAAAACACCATAAAAATTATTGATAGCGCCACCGCAGTAAGCAATAAAAGCGAACTGATTGAAGGCATGACGCCACTGCTACGGCAGCAGCCCAACACAAATTTAATTGGCGTACGATTTTTGCCCCGTTACAAACTATGGAAGTATAACCGCCGCTACAATTACTACGAGCAAAACCCTGCCCACGAAAAAATACGAGAACGAAAAGTAGAAGCCCCCGTAGTAACCAATGGTGTGCTAATGCGCCTTAGCGATACAGCGCTCAAACAATTTATGGTGAATAATGGTTATTATTACAGCACCGTAAGCGATACCCTTTTTGACAAAAAAAATCAAGAAGCCGCTGTTCAATATAGCGTAACGCCCGGCAAGCGATATTATATAAAAGATATTCAGTATAATATAGCCGACCAGACCCTCAAAGCCAACGTGCTATACAATAGTGGCGGTAGCTTTATAAAAAAAGGTCGCGCTTTTCGCAATATTGATTTTGGCCGAGAGCGCGAGCGGCTGTATAAAATGCTTCGAAACGAGGGATATTTTACCCTCAAAACCGAAAACATAACATGTGAGCTCGATACAATTGACCGCTCCGTACTTCAAAACGCCATCGAAAGCCCGTTGGGTTTTGATATCGACGCCGCTATTACCCCGCCCAGTAAAGACTCCGTTGTGGTATATATAAGTGTACTGCCCACGCGCGATACTACTTTTGATGCACAGTTTACCCTCGATCGAGTTTATGTAAAATTTATTGATCCCTACCATGATCCTATTAATCAGACCATTAATGAGGTGCAATACCGCGATATTATTTTTCAGTACTACAATCTGCCCGTGCGGCGCAATATTATTTACGACAATATTTTCCTGCATCAAAATGAGCAGTTTGCTGCCAAGAATGTGGATGCAACTTTCAGTAGGCTGAATCAGTTGGGTACGTTTCAGGTAGTGGATATTCAGTTTCAAAAAAGCGTACGCACCACCAATGGATTGGACTGCTATATAGAGCTGACCCTTGCCAAGAAAAGCGACATACAGCTGAACAGTGATATAAGTACGGGCGAGCAATATTTGCTTGGCTTGGGTGCGGGGGTGAATTTGAATACCAAAAATATAGCCAAAGGCGCCAACAAGCTACAGCTTAGCTCGCAGTACTCGTTAGAAACGCGCCCCGAAAACCGCGACCGCATTCGTGATGGGTTGCTGCTTTCGGCTAATAATTTTAGCTCGTCGGTTAATCTCACCTTGCCGCGGTTTTTGATACCGTTTAAGTGGAATACCTCGCGCAACAATACGCCTTTTACCACCCTCAGCCTTAGCCATAGCCGCATTACGCGCGTGAGGTCTTTCAAACTAATTAATACCACCGCCAACCTAAAATACAATTGGCGCGAAACGCCCAAAAAAACATGGGAGGTGTCGCCTATATTTATGTCGCTTACCAATGTACCGCCTAGCAAACTGAGCGATGCTTTCCGCGATACGATTAGCAACTCCGCTTTTTTATTAAATACCTACAGCACCAATTTTATTGAGGGCGAGCATGTGGGGTGGGAGTATGCTAGCGACCTTACCGGCACCGCCCGCCGTTTTAGCACCCTGAAACTGGGCATTGAGGAAGCCGGATTTTTGCTACAGGGCATCAATGCGCTGTACCGTGGCGTAACTGGCGACAGTATAAACAACATTGCCCACTACCTGCGCGGCGATGTGGACTATCGGCATTACGAGCGGTTTTTAAAGTATGAGTTGGCGTCGCGCATTGGGCTGGGCATGGGTGTGCCTACCTTTGGCGATGTATCCTTGCCGTACATTAAGCAGTATTCGCAGGGCGGTGCGTTTAGCAATCGAGGCTGGCAGTTGCGCAATTTGGGCCCGGGCCGCCTGCCGCCCGAGACGGGTAGTGGCCTGCAACTGGTGGACCGTACCGGCGATATAAAACTAGAAGTCAATACCGAGCTTCGGTTTCCGTTGGCAAAGCTGGGACCTTTTAATCTCAAAGGTGCAACCTTTATTGATGCCGGCAATATTTGGCTTTTCAACGAAGACCCCAACAATCCGGGCGGATCTATAAAGCTGAACGAGCTGTGGCACGATATTGCCATGAGCGGCGGTTTTGGGCTGCGGTTAGATTTTTCTTTTTTCTTATTCCGTGTTGACCATGGCTGGAAAATTAAAAAACCCTACAAGCCAACCTCCGATGGTTGGGATATTGGCGGCATAAAGCTAAACGAAGGGCAATGGAACGTGGCAATTGGGTATCCTTTTTAGTTAGGGGATAGGTGATAGTGGTCAATTGTTCTCGCGTTTGTCATTCCATAATTTTGCGACAAAGGAGCGAAATATTTGGAATCCTTTTTAATTAGGGGATAGTGGTTTTTAGGCAAAAAATTTTAAATTTTTAATGCTTAATTTTTAATTGCTTCGCCGCTTTTCTATTTAGCTTTTTATTTGCAGCGGTGGGGAGGTGGAGAAAAACATGCTCTATAAAATTCTTTCTTTAATTTTTTCAATACTCATCATTTCTTTTATGCGGTAAGCATACTGTTCTTCTGGAACTTTTTCCAAAAAGCCAATATTATTTAATTCATAAAAAAGATTATTAACCGCGGTTCTTGATTGTCCTGAACATTTACAAGTTTCATGAATCATAAGACCGGGATGATCTATAATTGTTTTCGCATTTTCACTAAAAAAAAGAATTTGTTTGTACAGTTCTATAAGAAGATTATTTTCCATTTCCACCCTTTCCCCAAATATAAAATCTCCACCCACCAAGCCGTAAAAGCAAGCCATTTTTTTATAGAAAAACAATACTTATTTATGTGACGACCTCGGCTTATGCCAGGATTCAGGTAACATTTTTTTTACGCTAAGAAATGTAAGCAGTAAGAAAGAAGTGGTACATCAGGTGAGGATTGAAAAAAAAGTAGCGAGTATTTAGTAGTGAGTACTCACTACTAATTGCACTCCGCCTTGTACAATTCCATATAGTCAAAAACAATTTTGTCGGCCTCGGGCGGAAAATCATAATCCAAGGTGCTGTTTGTGCGCACCGCATTGGTTAATTGATACATACGGCACCAGTTGCCTTCCATTTTTTGCTGCGCGCCAATTAGCGCATTTATCAATTGAAAAGTATAGGAATAGCGACTGCGACGGGATTTTTCTACGGCGGCTTCGGCTAAGGTTTTGGCATCTTTTACATCAAAATAATTGTCCATTGCTTTTAAATAAGCCAAGCATAAAAGTTCGTCGGCATCCATTTTTTTATAAAAAACTTCTTGGTTACGCTCGAGGCCCGAGCGCATTTCCAAAAAGTCAAGATAAGCATCAAAGTTTTTTTGTCCATAAAAGTTCCAGCCAAGGGCGTTGATTACCGCCATTTTTATATCAATAGGAAAAGCGCGATTGCTGAGGTACAACATCAGATTGTTGGTTAGTTTTCCTTTGGCTGCAAGGGCTTCGTTTACAATTTCGTACTCTTCATACACCGTAAAAAAGTTGGTTGAAGTAAGTGGTGAATCGGCTTTTGCACCAACGCAAAAAGCCACGGTTGCAAGTAGTAAAATAATTTTTTTCATAGTAAATATTTTGAACATCGAATTTACAAAAGAAAACTCATACAGACTCAAACAATGAATTTGCAATTAGCTCTTTGGTATATTTTTGGGTGGGGGTGTTATAAATAGTATCGGCCGAGGCGTACTCCACTATTCTGCCCGCATTCATTACCGCAATGCGGTCGCTAATGTGCTTCACCACAGCAATATCATGCGAAATAAAAAGGTAGGTGAGGTCAAACTCATCGCGAAGGAATACTAATAAATTGAGCACCTGCGCCTGCACACTGACATCAAGCGCGCTCACACTTTCATCGCAGATAATTAGTTTGGGATTTACCGCCAAGGCGCGGGCAATGCATATCCGCTGGCGTTGACCACCGCTAAATTCATGCGGATATCGGTTGTATTGTGTGCCGCTCAGACCCACTTTTTCGAGCAATTCGATGGTGCGGTTTTTGCGATCTTTTTTGCTATATAAATTATGCACGTCCATAGGTTCTTTTATGGCTTGGCCTATGCTGATGCGCGGATTGAGACTAGAGTATGGGTCTTGAAAAATTATTTGAACATCTTTTGTGTAGGCCATTTTTTGTGCTTTACTCATGGTGGCCAAAGATTGTGCGTTGTATAGTATTTCGCCTTTTGTCATAGCGGCTAGGCCTACAATACTTTTTCCTAAAGTTGTTTTACCACAACCACTTTCGCCCACAATGCCTAGCGTTTCGCCTTTTTTTATTTTTATAGAAACATCATTTAATGCTTCAAACCAAAGAGTTGTTTTACCAAAAAAGTTTTGCCGTACAGGATACCATGTGGAGAGATTTTTGGTTTCTAAAATAGTTTCGGCAGATAGTAAATTTTGTAGCCTAGCTTCTTTTTCTTTTGCTGTAATAGTTGTTTTTTGAAAAGTATTTTCAACTTTCAAATTTTCATTTTCAACTAAAATAAAATCATGCACCTGCGGCAAAAATTTTACATTCTCTTCGGGGTTGGGCCGGCAATGAATTAGGCCCTGCGTGTAAGCTTCTTTTGGGTTATGAAAAATTGTTCTGGTATCGCCATATTCTACTACTCTGCCTTTTTGCATTACCAGCACAGCATCGGCAAAATGATTAACCAAGCCCAAATCGTGCGTTATGAAAAGAATGCTCATTTCGTATTTCTGCTGTAGCTCTTTTAGCAAATCGAGAATGGTGCGCTGCACACTTACATCTAGCGCGGTGGTCGGCTCGTCGGCTATTAGTATTTTGGGGTTGCAGCTAATGGCCATTGCTATCATCACCCGCTGCTTTTGCCCTCCCGAAATTTCGTGTGGGTATTTATTAAAAAGTTGGGCAGGGTTGGGTAATCGTACTTCTTCAAAAAGCTGTAGGGTTTCGGCTTTGGCTTTTTTTGTTGCTATTTTTTTGTGCAATAAAATAGCCTCCATTACCTGTTCGCCACATTTTTTTAGCGGGTTCAGGCTCGTCATCGGCTCCTGAAAAATCATGGCAATTTCATTGCCGCGTATTTTTTCTAGCTTTTTATTGGAAAGAGAAAGTAAATCTTGATTATTAAAAATAGCCTCGCCGCTAGCAATTATGGTAGGTGGCACGGGCAACAAGCCGAGTAGGCTAAGCGCAGTAATAGATTTGCCGCTGCCGCTTTCGCCCACAATGGCAAGCGTTTGTTTTTTGTATAAATTAAACGAAACTTGTTCGGTGCCAACGCTTACATCGCCTTCTACCGAAAACTGAATACTAAGATTTTTTACTGAAAGAATGGGGCCGTGTTGCACCCATCAAAAATACCGCAGTCTTTTTGGTAAAAAGGATGGCAGTCCGCTTTTTTTATACCGCGTAATTTTTTTTTACATACTAAAATTTGCGCGGAACATTTTCACAGCAATTGCCAAAAGGATGGCTCCAAAAAATT
>JBBSPP010000172.1:0-6506 GCA_038258625.1 Chitinophagales bacterium | reverse complement strand
TGAAGATACTGGCCATATTATTGAAAGTACGGAGGCCGAAAAACAAACCAAATACGATTTTTTTAGAGAACAACTTGATGGTACAATTAGCAAAATAGATGCGCTCAACCAAACAAAACTTTCGGGCGGTATAACCTACCTCATTCTCAATTTAATTTTTAAGCTCGATTATTTATTATTACCGGAAGGTAAACTGACGCAAAAGCTGGAAGCAGCAAATTCATTGTTTTGGAATTTGCCAAAAGATACCCCCGCCACCGAGCGCAACCGCCAAATGCTAAAGGAGTTAAAAGAGCTGCAAGCATGGCCAGAGGATGAAGTGAAAAAATGTTTTTACAACGCCAAGCACACCTTTGCCCTTACCAAACCTACTACCTTTAAAACCGTAATTGACACCGTAAAATCAACGGTTGAAAACGCTGTATGGTTTCAGGAAAATGAACATGAAGATATTGCCATTGAAATGTTGGAGTACGCTATTGGCTATTCACAATTTTCATTTAGCCTGCCGGAACCCGTTACCCAGCTTTTTGATATTATGATGCAAATGCGCTACACTAATTATTATGCAGCAATGGGTTATAAAGAAAAATTATACGACCCCGAAAAAATTAATTTTGAAATAGAAAAAATAACAGAAAAACTTACAGAAATAAATAACCAAAATAAAAAGCGCTACGCTAACCTGCACATCAATATCGCCGAGATAGACTTTGAAAATATTCAAAGTTTTTACTTCACTATGCTACAAGAAATTATAAAACTAGACCTCCGAAAAAACAACTAATGGCAACAACCAATTTTTTAGCACAGTTCAAAAAAGGGGTCATTCAAATAGCCACGCCCGACAGTACGGGTACTGGTTTTTACCTCAAAGAGTATAACATGATTGTAAGTAATCATCATGTAGTAAAAGATTATGCGCGGGTAACTATCAAGACCCAAAAGTTTCGAAAAGAACTGGCCGATGTACTTTTTGTAGATAGTAAATATGACATCGCTTTTATAAAAGCACCCAATTGGGAAGAGCTGCCGCATTTACAATTGGGCAATTACGATAACCTAAATGACGGAGAAGAAGTACTGGCCATCGGCCATCCGTACGGGCTAAATTATAGTACTAGCAGAGGCGTGGTTTCGCGCCGGGACCGGATAATGAACGGGCTAAAATATATACAAACCGACACTGCAATTAACCCTGGCAACAGTGGCGGCCCATTGGTAAATTTGAATGGCGAAATTATTGGCGTAAATACTTTTATTATTCGAGGGGGCGATAATTTGGGTTTTGCACTGCCATCGGTCTATTTGAAAGAAGCCATTGAGCAATACTTACCCAAGCTTGGCACTTATGTGGAGCGTTGCCCATCATGCTCTTTTTTGGTGGATGCCAGCAATATTGAAGACGATAAATATTGCCCTAACTGTGGCGTAGAAATTGACATTAGCACGCAACACGTAACTGATGAAGTAAAGCTAGTAGGCGTACCAAGAATTATAGAAGAAATATTGGAAGACCTAAAAGTAAATGTGCAAATTGCACGCATCGGGCGCAACCATTGGGAAGTAGAAAGTGGGAAAGCCACTATCAAAATTAGGTTCAATAGCGACAATTCTTTTGTAACCTGCGATGCATTTATGTGCCAACTGCCCAAAAATAATATTGGCGATTTGTATGAGTTTTTACTGCGCGAAAACCTCAAAATGAAATACACCTTGTTCAGCGTTAATAGTACCGACATTGTAATTGGAGCCGTGTTTTACGAAACAGATATTGAGCGCACTATTGGCCAAAAAATATTTAAATCCGTTTTTGAAGAAGCTGATAAATACCAAAAGTTACTAATAGAAAAATTTGATTGTCAGCCACGATTGTTGGAGAGTTAGTTAGTCTCAGTTTGATGATGTACTAATTTGATATCCTGCCTAACCTCGGCAGGCCGGCTTGGTAATAATTTAAAAGTGGCCTCAATTAATTTTGTAAAAAGTTCATTCCATTTTTTATATAAAAAAGTATGTTGTTGTGATGGAATCATTCGCGTTTCGTAAATTGCCCACATGTATCCTTTTCAAATAAAATCGTACGAGCAGTACAAAGCTGATTATAAAAAAAGTACAGAGACCCCCGAAAATTTTTGGGGCGAAATAGCCGAGACATTTACATGGAAAAAAAAGTGGACGAATGTGCTGCAATGGAATTTTGAAACGCCAGATGTAAAATGGTTCGACGGTGCAAAGCTCAATATTACCGAAAATTGTATAGACCGGCATTTGGAAAAAAACGGCCACGACACTGCCATTATTTGGGAGTCAAATAATCCTGACGAAGCCACCCGCAATTTTACTTATAACCAACTTTCAAAAGAAGTAAATCAGTTTTCACAAATACTAAAAAACCTTGGCGTACAAAAAGGCGACCGAGTGTGCCTTTACATGGGCATGATACCCGAGCTTGCTTTTGCTACCTTGGCGTGCGCGCGGATAGGTGCAATTCATTCCGTTATTTTTGGTGGCTTTAGTGCAAAAAGTATAAAAGATAGAGTGCTGGATGCACAGGCAAATTTCATCATAACTTGCGATGGCGCTTACCGAGGAGAAAAAACTATACCCCTAAAAAGTGTGGTGGACGAAGCCATAGCAGAAATAAATTTTGTAAAAAATGTTGTCGTTATTAAACGCACCAATGATGCCGTCACTGTGAAACCTGCACGCGATGTGTGGTATCATGATGAAAAAAATAAGCTGCCCGATAATGTTTTTGTGCCCGCCGAAACTATGGATGCCGAAGACCCCCTTTTTATATTATATACCTCTGGCAGCACAGGCAAACCCAAAGGCGTGGTGCACACCTGCGGTGGCTATATGGTGTATGCCACATATACTTTTGTCAATGTGTTTCAATACGCACCGGGCGATATTTATTTTTGCACGGCCGATATTGGTTGGATAACTGGGCACTCCTATATTATATATGGGCCATTAGCCGCGGGGGCTACAACGTTGATGTTTGAGGGGATTCCCACCTATCCAGATGCCGGTCGTTTTTGGGATATTGTTGATAAGCATCGAGTCAATATTTTGTACACCGCCCCCACAGCCATTCGTTCTTTGATGGCCAAAGGCAATGCCGTGGTTGACCGAGCAGATTTAACCTCTCTAAAAGTTTTGGGCACCGTGGGCGAACCAATAAATGATGAAGCATGGCAATGGTATCATAAAAAAATTGGTAAAGAAAAATGCCCCATTGTAGATACTTGGTGGCAAACAGAAACGGGCGGCATTATGATTAGTTCATTAGCTGGCGTGACGCCACAAAAATCAACCTTTGCGTCATTACCCTTGCCTGGTATTCAACCGTGCCTTTTAGATGATAAAGGCAATGAAATAACTGCGGCTGGCATCGTAGGCAATCTTTGTATAAAATTTCCGTGGCCAGGTATGATTCGTACTACTTGGGGCGACCATGACCGTTGCCGACAAGTATATTTTTCGGCTTATGCAAAAAAATATTTTACAGGCGATGGTTGCCTGCGCGATCAAGATGGACTGTACAGAATTACGGGCCGTGTGGATGATGTGCTGAATGTAAGTGGCCACAGAATAGGCACTGCCGAACTTGAAAATGCTATAGACGAGCACGAAGATGTAATTGAAAGTGCCGTGGTAGGTTACCCGCACGATATAAAAGGGCAGGGAGTATATGCATATATCATTTGTGAAAAAATGCCAGTTGATGAAAAAAAAGTTAGAAACGAAATAATAGAAATCGTTCGCAACATAATAGGCCCTATAGCCAAGCCAGATAAAATTCAGTTCGTAAGTGGACTACCCAAAACGCGCAGCGGAAAAATAATGCGCCGCATACTACGAAAAGTAGCTGAGGGTGAACTTGAAAATTTGGGCGACATTACCACTTTATTAAATCCCGAAGTGGTAGAGGAAATAATATTAGGAAGATTATAGGCAGTCAAAAGCCCTCTTGGAAAAGAGGGCTTTTTTTGAAAAAGTCACATAAATAACCTACTGCGCACAAATATAGAGCCGCGCAATAAGTGCAAATGGCAGTAATTAAGTTTTTGGTAGTACGAGTGAGTATTTGGTAACTTTGAACGAGAATTTGGTTTTCGATAAAAAAATAATTTGGATAACGATCAACAACATATAAGCATCAAACATTGGGCAACGGAGGATAAGCCACGCGAAAAACTGTTGGACAAAGGATCACAATCGCTCACCAATGCCGAGCTGTTGGCCATACTCATAAATACGGGAACTCCAAACAACTCTGCGCTCGATATTGCCAAAAAAGTATTAGGCTTAGCTGGGCAGGATTTACTTGGTTTTGCCCAGCTTAATTATGAGCAATTAAAAAATGTAAAAGGTCTTGGGCCGAAAAAAGCGGTTACCCTCTTGGCAGCAATTGAGCTTGGCCGGCGCGGCAAATTGGCCCTTGCCATGCAACGCATCCAAATAAAAAATAGCCGCGAGGCATTTGAATTGTTAGCCCCTTTTTTTGGCGACGAAACGCAGGAACATTGCCATGCACTTTTTTTGGATCAATCGTCCAAAGTTATTCGGGTGGAGCATATTAGCTCGGGCGGATTGGCATCTACTGTGGTAGATCCGCGTATTATATTTAGGAAAGCCCTACAGCTGAAAAATACGACCCAAATTATAGTAGCCCACAACCACCCAAGCGGCAACCTACAGCCGAGCATTGCAGATAAATTGCTGACCGAAAAACTGGAGAAAGGTGGCCAATTGTTGGATTTATTTATAGTAGATCACCTAATAATTGGCCATAATAATTTTTACAGCTTTGCCGATAATGGCCTTATTACTTTATCTTTTTTAAGGAAGCAAGGTTAGTTGATTGTACTTTTTTTGAACGCAAAAAATACGCAACAGGCATTAAAAATAATTTGCTTAAAATACCAACTCATGGCTGCGACTGCGAGCGTGTACATCCATTTCAGCCTTTTTTATAGCCGTTGTGGTTCTGAACCTTACGCAACAATTTATAAAATAACACCACCAATAAAGCAAAATACTGAACCTTGAAAGCTCGGTAAATTTGGAAGAATATGTACAGATGTTTTGACTAAAACTAGCTGAAATTTCATCACATCAATAATGCTTAGGCTACAAATTATGCCGCGCACATTTTAGTTTTTCCAGAAATTTTTTTTCCTTAGTTAATACTTTATTTTTATAAAAAATGCAAAATGCTTTTTAAAAAACACTAACTACACGCACTTAAGATTGATGCAACATTCTGTGCAATACATCTACAGATTTTATATCGCCCATTTGCTCAATTTGTAATTTTAAAAAAAGAAGCAAAACATGCAACGTGGCGATCCGAATTTTTTCGTGGGCATAAACGCTACTATTTTTTTTCAAACATTGATGAATGAGCAGTGAATTATGGGCGTTGGTAGTATAACTATTATTGCTTTCATCAGCACAAAATTCACCGTTCAGCGCATCAAAAAAAGCATTGGTTTCGGCATAATTTTCATTTACTGCGAAGCCTATTTCCTGGGCAAACTGTAGGGTAAAATTAATGGGCGATAAGGCAATATTTTTTGCATCCCACTCCTTAATACTAGCCAAAAACCGTGCTAAGAATCTATATAAACTTTCATTCTGCTCTTCTTCTTTTACGCATCTTAGCACGAGCTCGCAGCAGTATAGTGCCACGCTTTGTTTTATAATATTTTGTGATTGGATGGCATGGGTAGGGTGCAATTGTACCTCTTTTATGTACTGCAAATTTTTGCCCGTACGATGCGAAACCGTCAGTTGCAAAAATTGCCCTATTTGAAAATAATTGGCGTGGATACCTGTTTTTTTATTACTACGTGCACCGCGTATAAGGTACGCCTGCATACCAAAATCAAGCGTGTAAATGGTGCTAATAATGCTGGTTTCGCCATACTTAATATTTCGGAGTACGAGGCCTTCGGTATTTTTTAGCACGGCAAAAAAATAATATTACTCATGAAAAATAAACTTCGCCGCCTTGGTTTGCTCGCCATCTTTATCGCTCACAAATACATAATATACACCCGACATTGGGCGCTGCCCAGTATAGGTTTGTCCATTCCATACCGCCTGACCACCTTGTGCTTTTACCCGATACACTAGCTGGCCCGATACATCAGTAATGCGCACATCGGCATTTTCGGTAAGGCCTTTTATAGCAATGGTACCGCTGTAGCCACTCGGCACAGGGTTGGGGTACACCACTATTTGCTCGTTGGTCGTACTGCCCTCAGTAGCTTCAGAGCGGAACGATACCAGCCCTGCCGAGGTGCCAACAAATACATCGCCCGTGGTGGGGTGTATCACAATTTTATTAATCTCATTGGCTGGTAATGGGCTATTGTCTATTGTAAATCTTCGAATAATTGTTTCGGCATCGCTGCTTATTTGCCACACTCCATTGCCCGTACCTATCCATTTATTATTGGCTCCGTCCACGGCTATAGTACGCACATTTT
>JBBSPP010000171.1:0-6557 GCA_038258625.1 Chitinophagales bacterium | reverse complement strand
ATAATTTTCAGTCTCAATTTTTGTGAAAACAGGGTGCTTATTTCGCCCAAAGTGGTCGCTGATAAATCCACTCGCTACGGGCCAAGGCAATCGTCCACGATTGGCCTCAAAATTGGTTGATAAGCTACGCTCCTCGGCAGTTAGGGCAATGGTATAATCATTGGCTATTTGTTTTTTGGCTCGTTCGCGTAGCTCGGCTTGCTTGCGTGCTTCTTCTTCTTTGTCAGCCTCGGTGGGTATGTAGCGTGGATTTAAATATTGACCGCCTTTTTTGGCATTATCCTCCCGCTCGGTTTCTAGCTTTTCGGCTTTTTTTACACGGCGTTTTTTCTCGCGGGTCAGCCGGCGCTCGTAGTCTTGTTGTTTCTTTTTTTCTTCAGCTAGCGTTTTTTGTAGTGCTTCTTGTCTGTCTTTTTCGCGGTCTAGTTTTTCGGCACGCTCTTCTTCGGCTTTTTTCTGTAGGGCTAATTCGGCCTCGCGCTTGCGGCGTTTTTCATCGGCGTATTCTCTTGCCTTTCGCTCTTCCTCTTCGCGCTCTTTTTTTAGTTGTACTAGGCGCTTTGCTTCAGCATCGGCTTCAGCTTTTTCTCTGGCTAATTGTTGCTCGCGGGCTATTCGTTTTTTATTTTCTTCTTCGGCTTGGCGTTCTTCTTCTTGGGCAATGCGCTCGGCGGCTTCTTGCTTGGCTTTTTCTATAGCTATTCGTTTGGCCTCGGCTTCGGCTTTTTCCATTCGTTCGCGGTCGCGGGCGGTGGCTTCGGCTTTGCGTTTTTCGGCTAGGGCGGTTAGCTCTTCCTTGCGTTGTTTTTCTAAAGCTTCTTGTTGTCTTTTTAATTGCTCCTCGATGGCGCGCTGTTGGGCTTTGGCTATTTCTTCTTGTATGGCGGTGGCTATGGCATTGTTCAGTTTCACGGCGGCTAATTGCTTAGCGGCTAGTTGTTTTTTTAGTACAGACTCTTGCCCTTTTAGCTTTTCTACCATTTGGTTTTGCTGTGTGGTTTCTTTTTGCAGAGCTAAATTTTGCTGACGTTGGGTGTTGCGAGCATCGGCTTTTTCAACTTTTTTTGCAGTTAAAAACTCAGCTGTCTTGCTCAATTTTAAATTTGCCAATTCTATCTTTTTAGCTTGCTTGGCGCGATAGTTTCTATATTGTTTTACGTACGATAATCTGCGGGTGGCGTCATTAAAAGACTTTGCAGAGAAGAGAAACAACAAAAAGTTTTGCGCCGTTCTATTTTTATAACTAAAGCGAACCAGCTCGGCATAATGTTTTTTTAGCTCGGTAAGGTCGCCGCGGAGTACGACTATTTGATTGTTGGTTTGGCCTATACTATTATCAAGCGATAGTATGGCGCGGTCTAGATTTAAGACTAGCTTATTGCGCGCATTTAGCTTTTGTTGTAGCACTTCTAGTGCCGTTACCGAGGTGGTTTTATTCTTGGCAAGTTCGTCTAGCTGTTTTTCGGTTTTGGATATCTCGTTGAGAAGGGCTACGCGTTGTTTTTCGAGGTTGGCGCTTGATTTATTCTTTTTTTGCGCCCAACCGATGCCTACTAGCAGTAATAATGATATGGAAAAAATGAGTTTGCGCACAGCGATTGTAGGTGGTACAAATGTATAAGAAAGCAAGGGTTTTTGGATGCAAAAATTATCTTAATCCCACAAAATCTAACTTGACTAAAAATTTAATAATCAATGACCTGCTCTTGAATTGTCTGCGGGATTTCTCTAAAATCATACTCCTGATTGCGTAGCTGTGGCTCAAAACCTGCCTCGCGGATAGCTTCTTGAATGCCTTTGTAGGTAAACCGGTGTGGCGCGCCTGCGGCGCTTACCACATTTTCCTCGAGCATAATACTGCCAAAATCATTCGCACCGCTGTACAAACAAATTTGTGCAACTTCTTTGCCCACGGTGAGCCAACTGGCCTGTATGTTTTTGATATTGGGCAGCATAATGCGGCTAAGGGCAATCATACGGATATATTCCTGCGCGGTGGTATCGTTTTTTGCCCTACGAATTTTCTTTAGAATGGTATCCACATCCTGAAACGTCCAGGGTATAAAAGCTAGGAAGCCCTTGGCATCTTTTGGCTTTTCGCTTTGTACTTGGCGCAGCCATACAAAATGTTCAAAACGCTCTTCGAGGGTTTCTACGTGGCCAAACATCATGGTGGCGCTGGTGGTAATGTTTAGTTGATGGCAGGCGCGCATTACATCGAGCCATTCTTGGCCTCCGCATTTGCCTTTGGATACAAGGCGGCGCACGCGGTCGTTCAGTATTTCGGCACCGGCACCGGGTAGTGAATCGAGGCCGGCGGCTTTTAGTGCTTTGAGTACTTCGGTGTGGGTGCTGCCTTCTAGCTTGGTGATGTGGGCAACCTCGGGCGGGCCGAGGGCGTGCAATCGAATATCGGGGTAGAGGGCTTTTAGCTGTTTAAAGATATTTACATAAAAAGCCAAGCCTAGCTCGGGGTGGTGGCCGCCTTGGAGCAATAGCTGATCGCCGCCGTAGGCAATAGTCTCTTCTATTTTTTTGATGTAGGTAGGCATATCCGTAATGTAAGACTCCGGGTGGCCGGGCACGCGGTAAAAATTACAAAACTTACAATTGGCTATACACACGTTGGTAGTATTGACGTTGCGGTCTATCTGCCAAGTAACCTTACCGTGTGGCACGTGGTGTTTGCGCATTTCGTTGGCCACAAATTGTAGCTCGGCGAGGGGCGCATTATGATACAGAAAAAGACCTTCCTCTTGGGTAAGGAAGTCGAAGCGCATGGCTTTTTGATACAGATTATTGAGTTCCACAGCGGGTAAAATTACGGTTGGGCGTTAAGAAATAGGCGGTAGGGTTGTTAGAAAAAAATAAAGCTTTTGGCATTACAATTTGCTCGTTATTTCCTCACTCGTAGGCAAGGTTTTGGGCCCAAAAACGGCTATTAAATTACCCTCTTCATCAAGCAGGTATTTTTGAAAATTCCAGGCTACTTCGCTGTCTTGGTAGTTGTTGTTTTTCTTTTGGGTAAGCCATGTGTAAATGGGCGCTTGGTCTTCGCCTTTTACCGAAATTTTGGCGGCCATAGGGAAGGTAACTCCATAGTTTTTTTCACAAAAAGCGGCAATATCATCATTACTGCCAGGCTCTTGCGCGCCAAAATTATTGGCAGGGAAACCTACAATAACGAGCTGGCGGGCATACTTTTTATACAATTCCTCAAGCCCTTCATACTGTGGCGTAAGGCCACACTCTGAGGCGGTGTTTACGATCAAAATCTTTTTGCCTTTGTAGGCCGAAAAATCGATTTCGCCACCGTCTAGCGAGGTTACTTTGAAGGCGTGGATGTTTTTTTGCTGGGCGGCACTATCTTTTTGGCCAAAAATAAAAGATAACATAATGAGTGTGGTAAGTAAATATTTCATGGGAGTAAAGGTAGGGCGCGGCGGGCTACAATTAGGGACTTATTGTGTCCAAAAAATATCACTTTTTAGTTGCAAATGAGTAAATGTTACATCTATCTTTGGGTGGAAATTTTCCTTCCCTTATATGCCCTACAAGTTCTATAAATTTTTGTCGTCTCGGTACCGGTGGGTAATTGAGGGGCTGCTGTGCGGCTTGGGGGTATTCTTTTTTTTGCTGTTGCTATGGAAGTATGTAATGGATATGCCCCGCACCACCGAAAATATGTTAGAAACCCTGGTGTATTGCCTGCTGGGCGGGCTGGTGTACGGCCTAATATCGGTGAAATGGCTGCAGCAGTACCTTATAAATAGGCATCGAGATAAACGGCGGCACTAGTTTCTTTTCATTTTATACATAATAAGCTTGGCGGCAATTGCCGTGTGTTTCTTTTGGGTAGCTGCGCTTGCCTTGGTACGGTTCGTGGGTGTGTTTTTATATAAAAGCTAGGCTGTCGTTAAGTTCAATAATCTGGATTGGGCTAATCAATTTTGAAGTATTGTATAGTACAAGGTACATGGGGGTAGTTACCAATAGGGGATTGTTGTGCGTAAAACTATTTCTTATATTTATTTTTTAAAAAATAAAGAGGATTACTATATTGAATAATAATTTCAAATAAAAAGTAAAATGTATTGAATTATCTGTTTTATTTTTTATATAAAAAATAAAAACAATGTATTTATATTTTTAATTTTATTATTAAAAAATAATACAAATAGTAATATTCTAAAGCTTTTTTAAATAGCAAATAAATAGAATAGTATAATTTGCCTTATTTTTGAACCAACAAGTATCATGAACAGTCTGCACGAGTACAATCTGCAATGTTTTGTTGGCAAAAAGAACGCACACGGGCATTCCAAAGATACCATTTTTAACCAAAAACACCACTTTTATGCAAACCTGGAAATTCCTGAACAATACATTCCTCTCGTCTACGGCGCTGAGCATGAGTAAATGCTTTCATATTGCCAATCATACCCTCATCATCTTGAAAGGAAGGCAAGCAGAGGAGCCATTTGGCACGCTCTACAACAATTTGCTGCCCGCCTTCACGGAGTTTCAGAGCCACTACACCGGCCGAATGGGCGCAAAAGGCACCATCAAAAGCAAGACATTTGGCATGAAAAAGCTAATTGCGGAGCTGCGCAGCGAGCGCATTAGTGAGTGGGCAGTGCAGATAGAAATGCTGCACCGGCGCGGCACGCCGGCCTATATTGGCATCCTACCCAAGGGGCGCAAACCTTTCCAAGTGGGCCCGCAGCAAGACCGGATTGATGCCGTGGGGCGGCTGGCCGCCGCATTGGAACCGTACCCTACGCTAGCCAGTTTGCGCGCGGAGGTGCAAGCTTTTTATGACACTATTACCGCTGCCAAAAAGAGCCAAAACACAAGCAAGCAAGGCAAAAAAATAACCACCAACGAGCTAAAACACGCCCGCGAGGCCGTGTGCATTGAGCTATACGGCATCCTGGGCGCGCTAATGCAGCACTACAAACATGCCCCGCACCAAGCCAGAATATTTTTTGACCTCACCGCAATAAAACAAAAGCACCAAAAAAGCTACACCCACAACTTAAAACCCGCCGAAACCCGCCACATTCTCACCCACACCTTTGAGCCTACAGACGAAATCCGCCTCATTAATAAGGGGGAAACGTTGTTGCAATTTTCGCTGTGCCGGCAGGCAAATAGCGCGGTGGTGCAGCCGATAGTGAGCGTACCAGCTAATTCGGAAAAAACGGTTTCGCTAGAAACGTTGGGGGATGTTTCCTACCGCTTTTTGAAGGTTAAGAATTTGAATGCAACGATTGAGGGAAGGTATTGGGTGGTGATTCCTTAGGGAGGGGTGATCTTAATCCTTTATCTTTACTTAATCATTATTGTAATAGGAAATATGAAATATTTACTAATTCTTTTCTCGTTCATGTTTTTTAAAGTTGCTCCAATACAAACAGCATCTTCGCAGTCTTTTTCTTTAAAGTGCGAAACATTCGAAAAGGTTTTGTCTGATTCGGTCATATCTGATTACCTAGGTCTTGTAAAAAATTATTATGAAGTCGTTGACAGTATTATTGTAATTGATATGGATAGTGTTTTAGAAAGGAAATGCAGACCTAGAAATGTAAATGGAAAGACCGTAAGATATTACTTCGACTTCCTGCCACGAATGGTAAAAGTATTAAATGATAGGGCGCATCGAGAATTGAAAGGCAAGAGAACAATAGTGCTTCATGTATGGTCAGTTCCTCAAAGGGAGAGCTCACAGACGAATAGAAAGTATACAATATGGCAACTCAATACTAATGCGTTTGTTGAAATTGAGCAGACTAGTGAAGGAGGCTTCGAATTAATTGGGCGTGGTGTTTACTAGCTTTTGGCTAGTAAACATTTAATATTCAACCATGCTAAAGGTTGCAAGCTATTCATAGTCATTCTAAATATTTCCCCACAATAGGAATCCTCCGCCCTACACCAAAGCTTTTAAACGATACCCGTATAATTGGGCAAAACTGATTTCGTTTGTACTCGTTTCGGTTTACCATTTTTAGGATGCGGTTTACGAGGGCAGCGTCATAGCCCATGGCAATAATTTCTTTGGGGCCTTTTCGCAGCTCAATGTATTGGTAGAGGATGGTGTCAAGGTCTAGGTAATCGGGTAGGGAGTCGCTGTCTTTTTGGTCGGGGTGTAGCTCGGCGCTCGGTGCTTTTGTGATAATGTTTATGGGGATAATTTCTTTGCCAGCTTTTTCATTAATGTATTCGCACAGGGCGTAGGCCTGCATTTTATATACATCGCCAATCACGGATATGCCGCCCGCCATATCACCATAGAGCGTGCCGTAACCTACGGCTAGTTCGCTTTTGTTTGAGGTGTTCAACAGTATGTAGCCAAATTTATTTGCCATTGCCATCAACAAATTTCCGCGGCTGCGGGCTTGTATATTTTCTTCGGCTATGTTAAACGGTAGGTTTTTAAAGTGTGGTTCTAGCTGTTGCATGAACGCATCATAAATCGGCTCTATAGCAATTGTATCATATTTATTCCCGAGGTTTATGGAAAGTTGTTCGGCATCGCTCACGCTATGGCCGCT
>JBBSPP010000170.1:0-6562 GCA_038258625.1 Chitinophagales bacterium | reverse complement strand
GGCAGCTTGCCCTCCAAATATTTTTACACCCAGTCTTTTACTGTTTGAATCTCGTCCGTTCTTTACACTACCTTCACCTTTTTTGTGTGCCATGAGTTTTCTTTTATTTAAAAATTAAAATTAAAGTGATGTGATTTTTACTTTGGTTAATTGATCACGATGACCAATTTTTTTTGCGTAACCTTTTCTACGTTTTTTATGAAACGTAATTACTTTGTCGCCTTGAATATGTTCTACAACTTCGGCTGTAGCACTGCCATCTGCAAATGTAGCTGCGCTACCGTCAGAGGTCATTAATATTTTGGCGTCGAGTGATGAGCCTATTTCTGCATCAATGTGCTGAACAAAGAGTTGATCATCTTTCTGTACTTTATATTGCTTTCCAGCAATTTCTACTATTGCGAACATGTTCGTGATTTTTTTAAAGGAGTGCAAATATATTCGATTTTCCACAACGGCAAAGGCTTTTGAGGAAAAAATAAAAATCGATTTGGGGAAAACCGCCATGATGTAACCAAATAGTCGCGTTCTTCCTTTATTTTGCGGCTACAAATGCAGATAGATTTAATTGAAAAAACTGTTCCTAAAGCTCATTTTTATGAAATATTGGCTCATTTCACACTTCAGTATTCAAAATTCAAGGTAAATTAATATGGGAATAAAATCATTATTGGCGCGCCCTTTTGCTATGTCCGTTGCAAAAAGACTTGAAAAGCAGCGAGAAAATGCGCTGGATCATCAGCAGCATATTTTTCAAAAAATTATTAGCACGGCGATTGATACCCAATTTGGCAAAAATCATCAGTTTGAAAAAATAACATCCCACCAAGAATTTACAAAAAACGTACCCATTAGAGATTATGAAGAATTGCGGCCGTACGTCAATAAAATAATAGAAGGCAAAAGCGATGTACTATGGCCGGGTAAGCCAGCGTATTTTGCAAAAACGAGCGGAACAACAAGCGGTGCAAAATATATCCCAATCAGTAAAGAGAGCATCCCAAATCATATAATCACGGCGCGCGATATGCTGCTTAACTATATGTATTTATCGGGCCAATATAATTTGGCAGATGGGAAAATGATTTTTTTATCGGGCGCACCTACCTTGGAAAATAAAGGCGAAATTCCCACAGGAAGATTGAGCGGAATAGTTAATCATCATGTGCCGGGCTATTTGCGCACCAATCAATTGCCAAGTTATGAAACCAATTGTATAGAAGAGTGGGAAGAAAAACTAGATAAAATTGTAGCAGAAACCATAGACCAAGACATGCGATTGATTAGCGGAATTCCGCCTTGGGTACAAATGTATTTTGATAGATTGCAAGAGAAAAGTGGGAAAACAATTATTGAACTTTTTCCTAACTTAAAAGTGTTGGCGCACGGCGGCGTAAATCTGCAACCGTATAAATCAAAATTATTTTCGAGCTTAGGCACGGATAAAATTCAGCTGCTAGAAACATTCCCAGCGAGTGAAGGATTTTTTGCTTTTCAGGATACGCTGGAAGATCAGGGACTTTTATTGAATACCAACAGCGGAATTTTTTATGAATTTATTCCTTTGCAGGAAGTTGAGAAAGACAATCCAAAAAGATTGACACTTGTAGAGGTAGAACTTGATGTAAATTATGCACTCATTATAAATAGCAACGCTGGCTTGTGGGGATATAATATTGGCGATACGGTAAAATTTATTTCACTCAATCCGTATAGAATTATTGTGAGCGGGCGCATCAAACATTTTATTTCAGCCTTTGGTGAGCACGTAATTGGCGAGGAGGTAGAACATGCCATGCGCGTAGCCAGCGAAAAACATAATGTTTCAACAATTGAATTTACAGTTGCGCCAAATATTTCTTCGGACGATAGAAAATCTTACCACGAATGGTTTGTAGAGTTTGATAACCCACCAGATAATCTGAATGCTTTTGCCTTAGAAATTGATACTGCGCTACGTAAAAAAAATATCTACTACGAAGATTTAGTAGGTGGTGGAATATTAAAACCGCTTGTAATTACTCGAATGAAAAAAAACGGATTTCAAGATTATATGAAAAGTATTGGTAAACTTGGCGGACAAAATAAAATGCCGCGCTTGAGTAATGATCGTAAAATTGCCGAGGCGCTGGCTAAGTATTTAGTCGGTAGAACTTAGTATTTTTTTAATTTTAAGAAAGCAATTATGTTATGGCAAAATTAGTTTTAGACCTTCACCCAATTTTCAATAAAGGCAAATCAATAGACGGCGCCTTGAATGATATTATTGAAGAAGCCGTAGATAAAAAAATACGCTTGGTAGAAATTATCCCCGGCAAAGGCAGCGGACAACTAAAGAAAAAAGTAATTCGTTTTTTGCAACAAAAACATATTAAAGAACAGTATCACCGCATTGATAAAGACAGTAAAAACTTTGGAAGGTTGTTTGTGCATTTTAGGTTTTAGTAGAATATTATTTTTTCCGATGCATATTTTTTAGACATAGCTATATGAATATTATAGTTCCCTTTCAAAACATTTGACAATGAAAGAGGGATACTATTTTTTCCTTTCAAACCTATAAAATCTTTTCGTAAAACCACCCGCCCCTGCATATCAAAAACCTCAACAACCACTTCCGAATTTGCATCAGCAACAAACGATATACTAAAATTGCCATCAGTCGAAGGATTCGGATAGACTTTAAATTGTAAATCCTTTTTCTCGAAAGATGCAACCGCCGTAGGCCAAGTATTAATTACACCTACGGCATCGAGGTCAAAACCGCCAGTTATAAAATCCGTTCGCCAAGGGTCGTTGATTTTATGATTGTTTTTATCGAAGCTTGCAAAAGGTTCAGTGATGCAACCAACGACGTCAATCACGCGCACGTGGGTAATATTATTTACATCCAAGCCCGCGATGTTTTTTAATTCGTCAAGGTCAAAAGGGGTGCCGTAGTTGGCAATATATTTTCCGGCTAGGTTGTTAATTTTGGTAGCATCTAATCGTCCAAAACTTCCCACTTGCACCGAGTCTTGCGTATTAGATGTAGCACCAAACCGATGAAAATTTATCCCGTCAGAGCTCACTTCTACAAAAGCTAATTCCAAAAAAGTATCCACAAACGAATTTTCAAAAACAGCAAAATCCCACCCCTGCCCGTTGACAATTGGTGTGGCAAAAGTTAGGGTGGCACTGCCGCCATCGCCCAAACTTAGTACGTTTGGCGCGTTGGCTTTTCCTATTGCGCTAGTACTATCACCATTGCTCACCAATCCCAAACTAGGATTTGAAATATCCTGAAAACCTCGTTGCACCGTACAATTACTAGCCCAACCAACAAAAATTGAAGAGTCTTTGTGCAGAGCTGTACTACCCAATTGACCAGCAGGAGGAGCAAATTGAGCCACCGCAAAATTTGCGATGACAAAAAATAGCATTGTACTAAATAGCGTTTTCATTTTTATTGTTTCGTAATTTTTGTATTCCAAACAGCATCGATACTTTTCAATTGTATAATGTACATACCTGCGGTTTGGTTTGTAAAATCTAACCTATATTCTTGTTGATTATTTTTTATATTTTTTGATATAACAGCTTTGCCAGTCATATCAAACATTGTAAGATGTAGTTCTGTTGCTTCTACATCTTTCAACGAAATGCGTAATTCATTTTGCACAGGATTTGGATACAACGTAATTGGTTTTTTAGACAATACGTTTGCCGTAGCCAAAGCAGTATTAGAAGTTGTAAAATTATCTATACAAAAAAACAGCGGGGTATTAATTCCAAAACTTCCTGTATCACTACTGCTCATTACGAATTGCAAACTATCCACATTGCCCAACGATTTTAAATTAACCCAACGCCAATCTTTTACAATATAATCCAGCGAATCCGCACCGCGATAATCAGCTAAATAAAAATTTACGCTATCCATTATTTTTGCCCCATTGCTCCATCCATAAATTGTCATTAAAAAATAATCGGGGTATGAACCTTGCGGCCCAGCAAATCCTGTTCCTGTAGTATCGCCAAATTTTCGGGCTACGAAATCGCCATTTTCCATACTTGTGGTTGCGTACGTTCCGTTGGTTATATAAAATCCGTCAACCACTTTTCCAATCGCATTTGCCGACAAATTTATAATCGCATTTTGCTGACCAACGGCATAATTCGCCGAGCCGTTATAACCAACGGCCGGTCTCGCGCTGTACAAATTAGAAAAACCAACCGTTGTGCTATCCTGCACATTGCTGTATGCCCAACCCGATAGCCAATAGCCACCAAATGAGGTATCATAATTATTGGGAAAAATAGCATCGGCACTATTAAAAGTTGTGCCAAGCGGTGTTGCTTGTCCGTTCCAAAACGTATCCGTTTGAGGAAGTGGGTTGTTCTCAAAATCGGCGACAGATTGTGCATTGGCCGTTGTCATGTGTAGTGCAAAAGTCAAGGCTACTGCAACTAGAAATTTTGTAAAGTTTGTTTTCATTTTTTATTTTTTATAAAAAATAGTTCTCAAAAAGAAAAAATAAAACCATGAGATGAGGGAATAGAAAAGACAGAAAATAGCAACCGCGTTTTGCTACATGCCGACAATTACTTCAAACCACGAAAGTATTTAGTCTGTATAAAAAATGTTCGGCATTCTGGCTTAGAGCAGTAGCTCATTACAGTTGCGTGACAGCTCGTGAATTAAACACGATTCCCCGAAAAAAAGCGAAAGCATTGCGGCTTTCCATTTTTATTTTTTGTGAAAGATCTTTTTTGTTGCCAGCAAATGTAAAGTAAAAAATCCCAGAATAATTTACTATTCTGGGACTGTTATTTTTAAGAAAGAAAATTTAATCTTAGCGCTTATTACTATTTCGTCGTTGCGGTTTGCCTTGGCTATCCCGGCTTTTTCTGTAGCTTGGGCGTTCGCCGCTGTTTCTATCCGAACTTCTTTTATCTCCATCCTCACTATCTTTTCGGCCATTACCCCGGTCGCTATCACTGCGCCCACGCGTAGTTACAAACGTATAAGCATGGCCCGCCTTACCAGCCCGGCCCGTACGGCCTATGCGGTGAATGTACGAATCATAAGTGCGTGGCACCTCGTAGTTAATAACCTGCGTTACATCGCTAATATCCAAGCCGCGTGCGGCCACATCGGTAGCTACTAGTACATCAATATTATCAGTTTTAAAACGTGCCAACGCTTTCTTGCGGTAGTCCTGCGTTTTATCACCGTGTATTTCATCTACTTTTATGCGAGCCTTTTTTAACTGATACGCAATGTCACTAACCGTACTTTTTGTCTCGGCAAAAATCAACACTTTTTCAAACGAATCTTTTTGCAACATTTCTAGCAAGGTATCAAATTTATCATCCCTAGTGCAGCGTACAATTTCCTGCGAAATATGCTCGGCTGTAGTTGTGCCGCTGCTCACTTTGAGCTCTACAGGATTATCCATCAATTGCTCAATCAATTTTTCCTGTTTGGGCTCTATGGTAGCACTAAAAAGTAATGTTTGATCCCGCTCGCTCATTTCATCGGCAAGGAAAAATACATCTTCGCTAAAGCCCATATCCAACAAACGGTCAAACTCATCAATTACCAAAATAGAAAATTTTGTCAAATCTAACTTGCCCTGTTTTACCAAGTCCACCAATCGGCCTGGCGTACCAGTAACAATATGGTGAAAACGGCGAAGTTTTTTTATGTCTTTATATACAGGCGTGCCGCCTATACAGCAAATATTAAAAAGGTTGAGGCCTTTCGATAATTTATAAAACTCTTGATCTACCTGCTCCGCCAATTCGCGCGTAGGTAGGATTACCAAGGTTTGAAAAATATCGTCTTCGTCCTCTAATAAATTATTAATTATTGGTATTAAAAACGCGCCTGTTTTTCCCGTACCTGTATTGGCAATGCCAATTACATCTTCGATGTTGGCAACGGTTTCAAATGTTTTGTCTTGAATTTCGGTAGGCATTTCGTAGCCAAGATCCAAAATATTTTGTTTTAACCTTGGATGAATTGGCATTTCGGCAAATGTGCGCGGCGAGTTGTATTTTACATCTTCTAGCGGCACGCCTTCGTGCTCTAATTGTTCGTGCCGGATTGCGGGGCCTTTGCCACCTCCTTTAAATCCTCCACCTCCGCGACGTCCTCCGCCACGGGATCCACCATTACGGCTTTTATATCCTTGTCCCATAATTTTATTTTTAGTGCTTTTTGGCAGCATTATTCAAATAAAATTTTTGAAACAACCGCATGTTTTTGTTGAAAAGCTGTGCAAATGTAATGTTTATTTTTTAGTAACCTATTTTTTCAAAAAAAATTGAGCACCAGTAAAATCAAGTAATGCTTAAGGCCCTCCTCACTTTTTACCGTTGCATTTTTCGAGGGCTCCTTTTTTTTGTTTACTTTAGCTTTCAATTAAAATATATTTATGAAAAAACTAATTCTTATTTTGGCAGTGGCTTTTATAGCTCTAGCTTTTACATCATGCCGAAAAGATCGAACTTGTGTATGCACAGAGGACAACGATTCTTTTGAATTTCCACTTACGAACACTACAAAACCCGAAGC
>JBBSPP010000169.1:0-6570 GCA_038258625.1 Chitinophagales bacterium | reverse complement strand
TTATCAATTAAAAAAATCCCATCAGTAGGGCCCAAAATGTTTCAGCTATTGAGTAATATGGGCATCAAAAAAATACATACCCTGCAAGATATGCCCCGCGAAATGTTGGAAACCGCTTTTGGTAAAACGGGCACCATGATTTGGAACAAAGCCAACGGCATAGACCACAGCAATGTAATAGAATACCACGAGCGCAAGTCAATTTCAAGCGAGCGAACGTTTGGTAAAGACACGATTGACGTACATAAAATGAAATGCATGATAAAAGCAATGGCGCAAGATTTGTGTTTTCAGTTGCGCAACGGAAACAAACTCACATCCTGCATTACCATAAAAGTGCGCTACTCCGATTTTAATACGCTCACTAAACAAGTAAAAGTAAACCACACAGCAGCTGATCATATTTTGATACCGCAAGTAACCGAGCTTTTTGAAAAATTATATAATCGGAGATTATTGGTAAGGTTGGTGGGTGTAAAATTCAGCAGCCTCATTGACGGTGCTTGCCAAATGAATTTGTTTGACGATTGGAACCGAACTGTAGGATTGTACAATGCAATGGATGATATAAAAAATCAATTTGGCGGCAACAAAATAATGAGCGCCGGCACACTTGGCGTACGAACCATTGGTGGCGTAATGAATCCCTTCAATGGCGAACCGCCCATTGTATTGGCGCATAGAACAGCATAATTAAATTAAAATCCAAAAGAAAATTGCCAAACTTCAAGGAACAAATTCTAAAGAACAATCTATATAGCTATCGAGTACAAAAAAATCCAAATCACCAAATTATCAATTCATCAAACCAATTTGTACCTCAACTGCCACTCATATTACAGCTTTCGCTACGGCACAATCGCTGAGAAAGAGCTATTGCGTATAGCGCAAGAGCATGGTATTCAATTAGCACTTACTGATATAAATAATACATCGGCTTGCTTAGATTTTATTCGACGAGCACAACCATTTAATATCCGTCCAATTATTGGTATTGATTTTAGGAATGGAGCTCAGCAACTGTATGTAGGCTTAGCAAAAAATAATAAAGGTTTTCAAAATCTAAATTCTTTTTTATCGCATCATAGCGAAAATAAATTGTTGATTCCTGAGCAAGCGCCACACATTGAGGATGCGGCTATTATTTATCCATTTAAACAATTAGAATTTTTGGATAAAGAAATTCTATTACCCAACGAATATATTGGAATCTCGGTCAATGATATAAATCGGTTTCGGTTTTCAAAATGGAAAAGCAAACTTGATAAATGCGTGGTGCTACAAACAGTTTCTTTTCGAAATAAAAAAGATTTTAATACCCACAGATTATTGCGAGCCATAGATAAAAATACCTTGCTTAGCAAACTCGAAAAAACAGAACAAGGAAGTTTGACAGATACTTTTATTCCGCCCGCAGAGCTCAAACAATTTTTTAAAGATTTGCCCGAAGTGATTAAAAACACAGAGCAACTCATGGAAGAGTGTACCATATATTTTGATTTTTCGGCAAATAAAACATCCCAGAATATTGCTATGTACACCGATAGTTTGCAGGGCGATAAAGAAATGCTTTCACAACTTTGTGGGGAAGGTTTGCCCAAACGCTACCCAAAAATCACAAGCGAAATAAATGCGCGGGTAGAAAAAGAAATTGACATGATTTCAAAAATGAATTACAATTCATTTTTTTTGACAAATCACGATATAATACAATACGCCAAACGCAAAGATTATTACCATGTGGGGCGGGGCAGCGGCGCCAATAGTATTGTAGCGTACTTGTTGGGCATTACCGAGGTGGACCCCATAGAACTTGATTTATACTTCGAGCGATTCATGAATTTGTACCGCGCCACACCGCCCGATTTTGATATAGATTTTAGTAGCCGCGATAGGCCTGATGTAACCCGCTATATTTTTGAACGATTTAATAAAAATGGACAAACTGCTTTGCTAGCCGCTTACAGCACCTTCCAACGAAAGTCAACCGTGCGGGAATTGGGAAAAGTTTTTGGATTGCCGAGCCACGAAATAGAGCTACTCACAAGCCCTTATCACACACCCGATGATATGGGAAAATTGGTGTTGAATTATACAAACCTCATAGAAGGGATGCCCAATCACCTCACCGTTCATGCCGCAGGGATTTTAATTGCCGAAAAACCAATTCATTATTTCAGCGCTACAGATATGCCACCGAAGGGATTCCCGACGGTACAATTTGATATGCACGCCGCCGAAGATGTAGGCCTTTACAAATATGATATTCTCGGGCAGCGAGGATTGGGAAAAATAAAAGAGACGCTTGAAATTATAAAATACAATCGGCCCGAAGCACCTGAAATTGATATTCATAACACCCGCCCATTTATGAAAGATACTGGCGTAAATAAAATGATTAGCGAGGGAAAATGCATTGGATGTTTTTATGTAGAATCGCCCGCCATGCGAATGCTATTGAAAAAATTAGAAGTCGATAATTATTTAGGACTTGTAGCGGCAAGTTCTATTATTCGGCCTGGGGTTGCAAAAAGTGGCATGATGCGCGAATACATTTTGCGACATAAAAATCCTGAAAGAAGAAAAGATGCGCATGAGGTAATGGCAAAAATTATGCCAGAGACCTACGGTATTATGGTATATCAAGAAGACGTAATAAAGGTGGCGCATCATTTTGCAGGTTTGGATTTGGGCGAGGCCGATGTACTACGCCGCGGCATGAGCGGTAAGTATCGCAGCCGCGAAGAATTTGCTGCCGTGAAAGAAAAATTTTGGAATAATTGTAGAGCAAAAGGATATGAAGAACCGCTTATAAAAGAAGTGTGGGAGCAGACCGAAAGCTTTGCTGGATATGCGTTTGCCAAAGGACACTCCGCATCTTACGCCGTAGAAAGTTATCAAAGTTTGTACCTCAAAAAGTATTATCCGTTAGAGTTTATGGTGGCCGTGCTTAATAATGGCGGCGGTTTTTATCGCAACGAATTATATATACACGAAGCACGCTTGCAAGGCGCCACCATTGTACCGCCATGCGTAAATAATAGCCATTGGCAAACAATTATACAGAACAAAAAAATCGTACTTGGTTTTCAGCACATCAATAATATTGAAACTGAAAATATTAGCAACCTGCTGCAAGAGCGCACTAAGAATGGCACTTTTCAATCACTCAATGATTTTATGGATCGGGTGTTTTTTTCGACTGAACAATTAGAATTATTGATTCGTGTTGATGCATTTTCTTTTACCAATAAAAGTAAGCGGGAGCTACTTTGGTATGCCATTTTTCAGCAAAAGCAAACGGCAACATCTGTACATCAACACAGATTATTTAAGCGGGCAAGTATGAAAGAGTTTACCCTGCCCGACCTGAGTGTGAATGAATACGAACATGCTTTTGACGAAATAGAACTCCTCGGTTTTTCATTGATGAATCCGTTTAAATTAGTTGACAAATCTTTGATAGAAAGTAATATTCAAACCAGTCATCTGAAAAATTTTGTAGGTGAACGCATCATGATTTTTGGATATTTAATCACCACTAAACGAACTACCACAAGCAAAAAACAATCCATGAATTTTGGCACGTTCATAGATCTGGCTGGCGATTGGATAGATACTGTACACTTCCCCGACGTAGCCATGGCATACCCTTTCAGAGGAAAAGGTATTTATAAAATTATTGGTACAGTGATGAACGAGTTTGATTTTTTGACTATTGAAGTAGATCAAATGGAAAAATTGCCAATCATGAATTTTGGGGATCTGGAAGATTAGCAAATCAGGGAAATCGACACGAAGTTTTTATGCAAAGGATTTTTAGGTAAATAAAGCAGGGCGGCCACAGCTTCAAATTGTGGCAAAACAGAAAAGGTGATTAGATATTAATTCTTATTTATAAAAGTTAAATTTTTATGGCAAGCTTATAAACTAAAAAAAATCCCCATGCTTCAGCATAAGGATTT
Organism: Chitinophagales bacterium; assembly: GCA_038258625.1. Lineage (GTDB taxonomy): Bacteria > Bacteroidota > Bacteroidia > Chitinophagales > Chitinophagaceae > JAGNRR01. Next base: position 2,605 of record JBBSPP010000169.1, on the reverse strand, counting down.
TACATTTATCGAGTTTTTTTAGTACTCATCTTCATTAAAAAGAAAGTCGTCATGCGTAGGGAAATCTGGCCAAATGTCATCTATCCCTTCATACGCTTCGCCCTCGTCGTCCATATCTTGCAGGTTTTCTATCACCTCTAATGGAGCACCCGAGCGGATGGCATAATCCAACAATTCTTCTTTTGTGGCTGGCCACGGGGCTTCCTCTAAATGCGAGGCTAATTCAAGAGTCCAAAACATATTTTTATTCTATTAGGTTAGCTAAATTTGCCGCAAATGTATGATATTATTTATATCTACCAAATCAAAGATTTTATAAACCACCATAAATGCTTAAGCTAAAAAATATCAGCAAATCGTTTGGCGATTTACAAATACTAAATTCTATCTCGCTCAATATTCCTAAGGGGCAAATAGCTAGCATTACAGGTGCTTCGGGCGCAGGCAAATCTACTTTGCTGCACATTATGGGCACGCTAGAAACGGCGGATGCGGGTGAATTAATTATCAATAACAAAAACGCTGATAAGCTCAATGCCAAGCAATTAGCCAACTTTAGAAACGAAGAAATAGGCTTCGTTTTTCAGTTTCATCATTTGTTGCCTGAGTTTTCGGCACTGGAAAATGTGGCGATGCCAGCCTTAATTGCAGGAAAAAATAAATCTGAAGCTTTTGATAAAGCAATGGAACTTTTGAAAAAACTAAATATAAACGAACGCGCGCAGCACAAGCCACACCAAATGAGCGGTGGTGAGCAACAGCGAGTAGCCATAGCCCGCGCGTTGATGAATAATCCTAGTGTATTGCTAGCTGATGAACCTAGCGGCAATTTAGATAGTAAGCATTCTGGCGAGTTACTCGACTATTTGTTTATGCTGCGCCAAGAACTAAACCAAACAATAATAATGGTAACCCACGACAACGAAATTGCAAATCGATGCGATAAAATACTAAACCTAAAAGACGGAAAAATTAATGAGTAACCAACACGCGTATATTCCGTATGATGACACGGGCAGTTTTTCAAAATTGGTAATTGATTATCAAAATAAGGATAAAAAACTATTGCCTTTTATAAATGATTTTCCGAGTGTGGAGGCTATTGAAAAGCAGATTTTGCTCAAGGAGAAGCAAGGAATTGATCGCGACGCTTTGGTTAAAGTATTGACTAAACAATACAAAAAATTAGGAATTGAAGGAGTAGGGGATACGATTCTGAAAATGAAAAATGAAAAAACATTCACTATTTGCACGGCCCACCAACCCAATATTTTCTCAGGCTATTTATACTTTATATATAAAATTGTACACGCCATCAATTTAGCAAAAGAATGCCAAGAGCAGATCCCTGGTTACAATTTTGTACCTATATATTTTATTGGCAGCGAGGATAATGATATTGAAGAAATTGGCGCATTTAATTTTAAAAATAAAAAGTACCAATGGCAGCCTAGCGAAACTGGTGCGTGTGGGCGTTTTTCTACTAAAAGTTTGGTGGCAATTCGGGATGAAATTCTGAGCCAGTTTGGAAATTCTGAAGCTGAAAACAAATTAAAACAACAAATACTTGCAGCCTATGACGGTAAAAAAACGCTGAGCGAGGCAACTCAATATTTTGTTCATCAAATATTGGGCGAGTACGGAGTATTGGTTTTGGATGCTGATGATAAACAGCTAAAACAATCATTTAAAAATGTAATAAAAGATGAGTTAGAAAATCAATCATCACATAAAATCGTAAGTGAACATAATATTGATCTTAACAAAAATTATAAGGTCCAAGTAGAACCGCGGGAATTAAACCTGTTTTATTTAAAAGATAATGTGAGGGAGCGTATTGAAAAAGACGAAAATGTATTCAAAATTGTAAGCTCGGAGGAGAAAATTAAAGATTTAAATGTGGTGGATGAACACCCGGAATACTTTTCGCCGAACGTAATTCTGCGGCCAATTTTCCAAGAAATCATTTTGCCAAATGTAGCATTCGTTGGCGGTGGTAGTGAAATTGCATACTGGTGCGAGTTAAAAACATTGTTTGAATATTACAAAATTGAGTTGCCAATTCTAGTCGTAAGAAATTCATTATCAATTGTTTACCACAAAATGTTTAACAAAATGTCGAACTTGGGGTTTGCTGAAAGTTTTGAACCGCTTGAGAATGCGCTAAAAGAAAAATCTACGTCCGACCCGGCATATACAAAATTATTAGCTGATTTAGATGCTCTTGAAAATTTGTATAAAACCGCCTTAGAACCTGCAAAAGCTATTAGTCCAAATTTGGAAATTTCTGCAGCTGCACATTTTTCTAAGATTACTAGAATTAACGAAAGGCTCAAGACAAAATATCGAGCGCACATCAAAAGGCAGTTTGAGGATTTGACAAATAGAAAGATTGAGATCACTGAAGAATTATTTCCTAATGGAAACATGCAGGAGCGAAATGAGAATTATTTGGAATTGGTTTGTCGTTTTAAACAAGACATAATTCCTGCTCTAATTGAGTACCAACAAGGATTTGGCAGTAACTACCTTGTATTATCTTATTAATACTATTGTCCTATAATTTCCTATAATTAATGTAGAGCGATTGGTCATTACGACCGAT
>JBBSPP010000168.1:0-6621 GCA_038258625.1 Chitinophagales bacterium | reverse complement strand
GTGCTAAAACAAGAAGCAACAGAACAAAAACTTGCTTCTACTTCAACTAAAAAAGGCACAGAAAACGCGAAGCCAATCAAGCAAAAAACTGAACCAAAAACTGATGAAGATATGTTGGAAGCCCCGTTACGAGAGGTTGTGATAACCGCAAATGAACATCAAGAAATGGCTGAACCAAAACCAATTTTAATTGAGGACGAAACGATACTTAATAAAATTGAGAAGGAAAAAATAGTGGCTCAAATAGATGAAGAGTCAAATGCTGGCAATACAATCACCCCAAAATCTTTGGTAAAAAATACAAAAACTGGCAAAACAAAAGTTTTAATCAGCTCAACCGATTACCCAGTATTTCAGGAAAAAATAAACGATGTAGCCAGCAAAATAGAAACGAATATCGAAAAAATAAAAGAACTAAAAGATGCGGCCATCACGGTAAGCATTGGCAAACACAAACTTTTTACCATTAATACTGCAAATGCGGCACAAGCTAACTAAATAAAAAACAATTATGAAAACAATAATTTATCAACTCGCCATTATTATGTTGTCCCTAATTTTAGCCATGGGCAAAAGCTTTGGGCAGACAGACACAACCACAAAAACCGAATCAACCGGCAGGCACACCATCGAATTTTCTAACAATGGAATTCGCTATACGGATAAAGAAAAAAAGAAAAAAGACGACAGGAATTTCCATGTAAAAATGCACTTCGACTTTGGCTTTAATAATGTGATTGACAATACGAACTACATAGCCGTACCAGCTGATTATTTTTACGACGGCAGAATTAGTACCGGAATACCTTCTAGTGTTAGTAAATTAAGCGCCAATGATTTGAATTTAATTACCGGTAAATCAATCAATTTTAATTTTTGGCCACTTTGGTTTAGCCAAGATGTAGTGAAAAAAAATGTACAGATTGAAACGGGTCTTGGCTTTCAGTTTTTTAATTATCGCTTTGATTCTAAAGTAAAACATAGTACAAACTTTGGAACTCGGGATGATTTTCAATTCCCAGGTGTTAGAATAGGACACGCTGCACTTTTCGAAGAAATAACTGACCCCGCCATGCTACAAGGCAAAGCCAAAAATAAATTGGGTGTGAGCTACATAAGCATTCCGCTTATGCTCCGCTTCAATACCACCGATCGCCCGGGCAAGGCAGGCTTGTCTTTTGCCGCTGGTGTAATAGGCAGCTATAAACTAAAATCATGGACAAAATTTTATGGCGAAAAAAATGCCGGTGATTATGATATAAAAGATTGGATGACGCAGGTAACTGCCGAAATAGGCATCCCTGGCATCATAAAATTTTATGGCACGTATGCCTTACAACCCATGTATAATAATGTGTATATTGACCGTACACCTTTTGCAATTGGAATAAGACTTTAAAAAAAATATACGAAGGCCAGAAACGGTAAACCAAAAAAAGGGGCGTAACCGAAAAGCCAAACGAGTAAGGAAAAAAAATTATAACATGAAAAATAGAGTAATCATATTAGTCGCAATTATTGCGTCGGGCATTACCGCCTGTAAAAAAACTGACAGCACTAAAAACGATATAGGATATGGCGGGCAGTGGTCCTTGGTAACCTATAATCCTAGCCCAATGACCGGCACTACGAATGCCAACAATTATAACTTGGGCGATGTAATTTGGAATTTTAACGCTGGCAATCAAACCGTAACGGTTACGCTAAATAACACGGCCAACAATAATCCGTTAGCCCCCGGCAATTACAACTTTCAATTGGGCAACCACCCATGTAATTATGGGAGCAACCAATATTTTACTATCAATAACGAAATTGTTGGCGTATTCGTTCTGGATGAAATTGCTAATAACCAACTCAAAATAACCGCCGAATGTTTTGACGGTGCCATTTTAAAATTTGAGCGATAAACGATTGATTGCATAGGTAAAAAGTCCATACGACTTTTACTAATGCAATCAATTTTTACCCTCCCCGCAGTACAAAACAAATTGCGGTACCTTTAAAGAAAAAAATCTATTCAACACTTCATGAATCTAACTATTTAAAATAAAAAATATTATCATGAAAAAATATATCCTCTACATTTTAGCTATTGCAATTTTGCAAAGTTCAGTAGCCATTGCACAAAACATTCAACTCGACAATTCATTCGGTATAAATGGTTACCTCACGGTGCCAAATACTGCTGAAACCAACGCTATGGTGGAGCAAGCCGATGAAAAAATAATTACGGCGGGATATGATATTGATGGCGTGCAAACCAAATTTCAAGTGGTGCGCCACCTGCCTAACGGCAACCTTGATGTAACCTTTGCGAGCAACGGAATTGCGCAAACGCCTATCGGCATTTTTCAGGATTTAGTTTATGATGTAGCCATACAAAGTGATGGTAAAATTGTAGCTGTTGGTACGTATCAAGATTATCAACTTGGCCCGTACTACACCGCCATTTGCCGCTACAATACCAATGGGCAGTTGGATAGCACTTTTGGAAATTACGGAATTGTACGTTTAATCTTTGGCACTGATAATGGCCTCACCACTATCAAAATTCAAGCCGACCAAAAAATAATTGTTGGCGGTTATGCGCAAATTGGATTGACAAATCAATTTACAATAGCGCGCCTTGGTCCAACAGGTTTGCTAGATTCTTCATTCGGGATTAACGGAATTGTAGTAACTACATTCCCAAATAATTCGGTAATTTATGATATGTTGTTGGCACAAAATGGTAGTATTTACGCTTGTGGTTATGAGGGCAATGCTGCACTAATTGGCTTCCCTGATACTCGATTGGTGGTGTCAAAATACAACGCCAACGGAAGCCTAAATAATGCTTTTGCCACGGGCGGACTGCTCACAATTTCACTGGACACACTCACGTTTGATTGTGCCACACAACTAAATGAATTAAGTAGTGGGAATATCCTAATTAGCGGGGTTTCTAATGCCAAAGCGGCTGTGTTAGAAGTAGATACCAACGGCATACTTAATCCAAATTTCGGAGTGGCTGGCATAATTATTTATGCATCGCAACCAAACCTAACCAGCACAAACATTTTACCAAACAGTAAAATTTTAATTTCGGGTATCAAAAATATTTTGCCCTTCGATGCTGGCATCAGCCTGATTCAGCTAAAAGCTAATGGCACGTTAGACAGCACATTTGGCACCAACGGAATATACGAAAGCAACCTGACCACTGGGAATGATTATGTGCAAGCTACCATCATTCGCGCGAATGGTAAATACCTCTGTGCGGGTTCTTTACAAGCTGAAAATTTGCTCGTGCAATATGTATTGGGCAACTCTACTAGCTCCAGTTCATTACTAAATATTGAGAATGTTAGTTTGTATCCCAATCCTACGCAAAACCAAATTCAGTTAGATTTTCAGTTGAAAAATCCGCAAGAAATTTCAATCGATATTCTTAGTATGAAAGGGCAACTAATTGAGTCTTTGGTAAAAAATGAAATGCTCCCCGCAGAGAAACACTCATTGAAAATAAATACTTCTCATTTAGCTGCAGGAACTTACTTGCTTACAATTCAATCAAAAAACAATGTGCGGAGTAAAAAAATTGTGGTTCAATAATGGCTAATTTCCAAACATGGAATCGCGACGTTTCGCGATTCCATGTTTTTCATATCGATTTTTTTTGGCAAAAGAATAATGAATTATGCTTACCAACACACAAGCTAGCAACGCCAAGGCAATATCTTTGTGCGCATCCCACACATCGCCTTGTGTGGCTACGTAAGTTTCACCAGTCTCTGAATCTGTGAGCGCCGCCACGGTCCATTCTATTAATTCAAAAATAGTGGCTAAGGAAAGAATCATAGAAACCATAATTGGATACGCAAACCGTTGCGGCGTTTTGAACCGATTGACCAAATAATCCAAACAAGGATAGGCCATCAAAAATCCAAAATTAAAATGCACAAATCTATCGTAAGGATTGCGCGATAGATTGTACGTATTTTGCAACCAAGCCCCAGCCTGATTATAGGTGTAGCTCATTTGCGGCCATAGCTATGAATCAATAAAAAAAGAAAAAGGCAAACGATGCTCACATCAGAAAATAGAAATCGTTTTTGCAAATAATAAAACCATGGCACAAAAAGAATTACCAAAATATTTTCTATCCACCAATTGGTAGTATCACGTGTAGTAAGAAAAAAGTACGTCCAAGCAAGTAGAAAAATTGCGAACAAAATTTGCCATAATCTGTTTTGGGTAAAGGCGGCACGGTGAGTTGCGGAGAGTGTTGTCATATTCATTCTTTTTAGCAAAGATTTGAAACACCCGCTTGCTAAAAAATGACCTATGTCATAAAGTTGAGATATGCACTCATACAAAAAACCTCAACATTGCTGTTGAGGTTTTTGTGGTTCGAGGCGGGCTTGAACCGCCGACACATGGATTTTCAGTCCATTGCTCTACCAACTGAGCTATCGAACCATTTTTTGGAAACGCAAATGTAAGTAAATTTCAAAAACAGCCTAATAAAATATTACTTAATTGAAATCTTTTCTAGTTGGCTACTTCGCTCAAATACTTAATCCGCACTAGCTGTATTTGCTCTAGCGATATATCATTTTCTTGTAGCGCACCAAATGCTTCTTCCACGTCGCCAGATTCACTTTCGTTGAAATATTCAAAAATTTCTTCTACATCATAATCATCTACAAAATCATCGAGCGTATAATCAATATCAAGCTTGGTGCCGCTTTGTACAATGGTTTCCATTTCATGAAACAGCTCGTCCATTTTCATGGATTTACCCCGGGCTATATCTTCGAGCGGTATTTTTTTATCAACGCTTTGAATTATGTAAACCTTTTTACCGCTCTTGTTTACCACGCTTTTCATTACAAAATCTTCAGGCTTATCTATTTCATTTTCCTCTACGTAATCACTAATTAGGGTAATGAATTTTTTGCCATATTTACGCGCTTTACCATCGCTCACGCCCGATATTTTGCTTAATTCGGCTACCGTTGTCGGGTACATTGTTGCCATTTCATTCAGCGATACTTCATCAAAAACTACCCATGGCTGCACATCTTTTTCTTTGGCCACTGTTTTGCGCAAGTCCATTAGCAATTGTAATAATTCAGCATCCAGCGCGCCACTACCATTTGCGCTAGTACTGTCATAATCTTCACCATCTTCCTCATCAGTATCTTCAAATTTATGGTTCAATGCCAGTTTTAATGTATAAGGTTTTTTCAAAAAGTCCTTGCCTTCCTTTGTTAGTTTAAGCACACCGTACTCTTCAATATCCTTTTTTATCAAACCTTCAATCATCATTTGGCGGATTAATGAATACCAAAAATGGTCGTCCATTTGAAATTCTGCACCTGTGCTAAAACATTTAAGTGTATCGTGCTTGTATGATTGGATTTGCGAGTTGCTTCTGCCCTGGACGATATCAACTAAATAAGTATTTCCAAATTTTTCTTTGAGCTGCTTCATAGCCGTCAGCACACAGAAAACGGTATCTTTCACATCAATTTTTGCTTTCGGATTTTTACAATTATCACATTTCCCTCCACACGCTTTTTCATCATACTCTTCGCCAAAATAATGCAATAATACTTTGCGGCGACAGTTGCTACTTTCTGAGTACGCCACCATTTCGTCAATGAGTTGCGCACCCATCTCGCGTTCGGTCAATGGTTTTTGGCGCATTAAATGCTCCAGTTTTTGCAAGTCTTTGTTGGAGAAATACATAATACATTTCCCCTCCAAACCATCACGCCCCGCACGGCCTGTTTCTTGATAATAATTTTCAATTGATTTTGGAATATTATAATGAATTACAAACCGAATATCTGGTTTGTCAATCCCCATACCAAATGCAATTGTGGCCACAATTACATCCACATCGCCCATCAAAAATTGATCCTGACGATTGGCTCTTGTTTTAGCATCTAGCCCGGCGTGGTAGGCTACCGCTTTTACACCATTCGCTTCCAGTAACGTAGCGAGATCCTCCGTGGTTTTTCTATTCAGCGTATAAATAATCCCACTTTTATTTTTCATGCCTTTTATGAATTTCACCATGTGGCGAATCGTTTTTTCCTGCCCTTTTTTAGGCACAATGGCATAATGCAAATTGGTACGATTAAATGAAGAAATAAAAATATTGGGCTCTCGGAGTTCTAAGTTTTTCTGAATATCATCCTGCACTTTTGGCGTAGCCGTAGCGGTGAGTGCTATGATATTAATTTCCGGATTTATCTCGTCAACAATTTGTCTTATTTTACGATACTCTGGCCTGAAATCATGGCCCCATTCCGAGATACAATGCGCCTCATCCACTGCTACAAAAGAAATGGGCAAGGTTTTTAAAAACTCTACATTGTCAGGTTTGGTAAGCGTTTCTGGCGCTACATATAGTAGCTTAGTATTGCCTTTTTGCAAATCTTCTTTTACATCTTTTATTTGTCCTTTATTCAAAGACGAATTTAAAAAGTGGGCAACATCATCATCATTGTTGTAGCTCCGTATCAGATCTACCTGATTTTTCATCAGCGCAATCAAGGGCGAAATCACAATCGCCACACCTTCGGATACCAGCGCGGGCAATTGATAACACAATGATTTTCCTCC
>JBBSPP010000167.1:0-6623 GCA_038258625.1 Chitinophagales bacterium | reverse complement strand
CCTTTTAATGCTTGAATGGCACCATATCTTTTTTGCAAACCGCTTACGCGCAGTACTATATTTTTTTCCATAATTGGTGAGGGTGAAGGTAATAGAAGATTGCATTGTACATGAATAATTTTGTGTTTAGCGGAAAAATAAAATGTTCTGTGGTAAAAGGTATCTTTGGCAAAAAAAAGAAATTATACATGAGCAAGAAAAAAAATAATGGTGGTATGGTATATTCTACCAATCAAGATTTTATGCAGGAGGATGAAGAACAAATGGAAACACCGCCGCCGGGCGAACAATTTTTAAATGTGCGCTTTGAATCAAAACACCGCGGTGGAAAAACAGTTACCGTAGTGCAAGGTTTTGAAGGAAATGATGATGATGCTAAAGAACTATGCAAATTGCTAAAACAAAAATGTGGTACAGGCGGCAGCTATAAAGATGGCGAAATGCTGGTGCAAGGCAATGAATTAAAAAAGGTAAAAGAGGTTTTAATAAAAGAAGGATACAATGTCAAATAACATGTTTAAAATATTAGCTCTCAGTTTCTTGATAGGAATTACAGGCTGCAGCGAAAAAAAATATCAGGGTGAGGATATGATTAATTACCCCGATTTAAAAACACTTTTTGCAAAAGAAGTGGATATTGAAGCACCGTATTTATACACACGTGTGCATCAAGTGGGCAATGTTATTGATAGCACCGAAGTTGGATCTACAGATATGCCATGGGATAAAATAACCAAAATTTTTAGTGATGCTAGTTTGCAAAAGGAGGATTTGAATTTTAAATATTCCATAGATATTTTTAATGATACAAATGCGCGCACCATGTATTATAAAGCGCTTGCACCAAAAACTTATACGCGCTCGCTAAGTATCGTATCGGCCATATTTGATAATAATGTACAGAGCATTTATTTTGAAACTGTTGACGACGGTCTTTTATCTACCACCTACTACCGCGTATTGCTTGTGCCCGATGATTTGATACAGATTCAAGAGCGGAAGAAGTCCTTGTTCTCAGAGGATAAAATGGTGATTGACACGTATTATTTTCAAAATTAATTGGCGCTTGAAAAACTTGGATGTCCAGGACAAAAGTCTTATCTTTGAAGACAAATGTACAAAACGCCAAAAAATGAAAGTAATAAAGTAGAAGAAATGGCTCGTGCCTACGGCCATGTTTTTGATAATCGTATGTCCATTATTGATTCAATCAAACAGGGTGTTTCTTACAAACTTTTTTCTTATATCAAAAATCGTTGTCCTTTTTCTGATGAACAGTGGGCTGGATTTTTGGGTATTTCTACTAAATCGTTACAACGCTATGCCCTCGCACAAACGCACGTTTTCAAGCCAATTCATTCCGAAAAGATAATAGAAATTGCTGAGGTGTGCGATGCTGGGATGGAGGTTTTTAATGATAAGTATGATTTGTACGATTGGTTTACAAAGCCTGCTTTCGCATTTGATTATGAAGTGCCCATGCATTTTTTAGATACCTCTTACGGCGTGCAGCTAGTGTTTGTGCAGCTCAAGCGGTTCGCTCATGGAATTTTTGCCTAATGTTGGTATTCAGAATTTCGCCTCGCCAATATTGCAATGATTTGATGGGTACGGGCGCAGGCTTATACGGTGGCAGATGGAACCCGGTAGGTACGCGACTGTTATACACTGCACAACATCGTTCCTTGGCCTTGTGCGAAATGATGGTAAACCTCAATAATATTTTAATAAAACAAGATTATGATTTGGTAACGATAGAAATTCCGGATAAGTGCCCAATCAAAAAAATAAGTCCCAACCAATTGCCAACTAATTGGGCTACCCGAATGCTCGCAACCGAAACGCAGTTGGTAGGGAAAACTTTTGCCACTGAAAACAACTTTTTAGGATTGGAAGTACCCTCGGTAGTCATTCCTCAAGAAAGCAATTTTTTATTTAATCCGATGCATGCAGATTTTGGCAAAATAAAAATCATTGACCAAACGGAGTTTATTTTTGACGAACGATTATTTTAATATACCGTGACCAAAAAAGAATTTACCAATATTGCCCCATCCATTCCGCACGAGCCAGGCGTGTATCAATATTCCGACGGAGATAAAAAAATTATTTATGTAGGCAAGGCAAAAGATTTGCGCAAGCGGGTGGGCAGCTATTTTACCAAAAATTATCAGTACACCAAAACCGAGCGACTGGTACGAGAAATACGGGACATAAAATTTACCATTGTAAACTCGGAGTATGATGCGTTGCTGTTAGAAAATTCTCTCATAAAACAATACCAACCTAAATACAACATTGCCCTAAAGGATGATAAAACTTACCCGCACATTGTAATAAAAAATGAACCTTTTCCACGCGTTTTTCTTACCCGCCGCAAAATAAATGATGGGTCAGAATATATTGGGCCATACACTTCGGTGTTTGCCGTGCGCGAGGTGCTCAAATTTTTGCGCCGATCCTTACCGCTCCGTACTTGCAATTTGAACTTGGCACCCGAGCAAATTGCTAAAAATAAATATCGCGCGTGCTTGCAATATCACATTGGTAATTGCAAAGCGCCGTGTATCGGTTTGCAAACCGAGGAAGATTATAATTGGCACGTATCCCAAATACGCGATGTTATAAAAGGAAATAATACGCAGCTAGAAAAAGTGTATAAGCAGCAAATGATGGCCTACGCAGAAAATTTGGAATACGAAAAAGCCAATTTGCTAAAAGTAAAATTGGATGATTTACATTTTTTTCAAAAAAAATCAATTGTGGCGAATACCAAGATTGATAATACCGAGGTAATTGGCGTGCAAAGCAACGCAGATAGGGTGTATGTAAATTATATGGTGATACACAAGGGTAGCATTATTCATAGTTTTTCGCAAGCTTTCAATAAAGAATTGGGCGAAGACGACGCAGAGATTTTACCAAACATCATTATCTCAATGCGCCAAAAATTTGATAGTACGTGTACCGAAATTATTTTGCCATACGAACTTAGCCTGCCAATAGATGTAATGCAGCGCATTCCAAAAATTGGCGAACGAAAAAAAATACTAGAGCTCTCCGAAAAAAATGCGCGCTATTTAATGAACGAAGAAAAGCGCCAAGCCATCCTCCACATTACCGAAAAAAGTGATGAAGATTTGGAAGAACTTGTACAACAATTACAAGAAGATCTAAGCCTGCCATTTTACCCCGAGCATATTGAGTGCTTTGATAACTCCAATTTTCAGGGCAGTTTTCCGGTGGCGGCTATGGTGTGTTTTAAAAATGGCGTGCCAGATAAAAAAGAATACCGAAAGTATAATATAAAAACGGTGGTAGGGATTGATGATTTTGCTTCGATGCGCGAGGTGGTTTTTCGTAGGTACAGCCGGCTGCTCCATGAAAAAAGAGACTTGCCACAACTGGTGGTTATTGACGGTGGCAAAGGACAACTGAACGCCGCGATTGATGCGTTGCAGGAGTTGGAACTAATGGGCAAAATAAATATTATAGGATTGGCAAAAAATATCGAAGAAATATTTTTTCCAGGTGATAAAGATTCGTTGCAACTCCCTTTTGAAAGTGAAACGCTAAAATTACTGCGCCGTATTCGCGATGAAGTACACCGCTTTGGCATCACTTTTCACCGCAGCAAGCGCAGCAAAGGCGTAGTAAAAAATGAGCTAGAAGATATAAAAGGTATTGGTCATGAAACTGCAAAAGCACTACTCCGAAAATTCAAATCGGTAAAAAAAATAAAGCTCGCCACTGCCCAAGAATTGACCGAAGTGGTGGGCGCTGCAAAAGCAAACATCATTATAAAACATTATGAATAGCAGGGTAAAAAATAAAAACTACTGGCTGACCATTGGGTGGGTGATGGTTATAATCCTGGTGCTGGCACTGACGGCGCAGCGCATAATGCTAGGTGATAAAACGTATGGCGAGGACCTGAATTTTTACACGCAGTATAATAATTATATCATTTTCAAAAACTCATTTTTTCACTTAATCAACAATCAAGATTTGTACAAACTTTTCCCTACTGAGCAATGGGATTTGTACAAATACAGCCCGGCCTTTGCATTATTTATGGGCGGCATGGCTTACCTGCCCGATTGGCTGGGTTTATTTTTATGGAACTTTTTGAATGCTGCCGTACTATTTTTTGCGCTATGGAAATGCCCGATTATAAAACCAACTTACAGAGTATGGCTGTATGTTTTTATAATTGTAGAGGCTATTACATCTCTTCAAAATTCGCAGAGCAATATGCTTATGGCGGGGCTACTTATACTCGCATTTAATTATTTAGAAAAAAGAAAAAATGCTTGGGCAGTTTTATTTATTGCCCTCTCGGCATTTGTAAAAATCTACGGCGGCATCGGTTTTATTTTGGTCCTTTTTTATCCGAACAAATTCAAATCTATTGGTCTTAGTTTTCTGTGGATGGTGGCCCTTGCAATAATTCCGTTGCTGGTTATTTCGCCCTCTCAATTAATTTTTTTGTATAAAAGTTGGGCGCATCTTTTACTTAATGATCATTCTACCTTGGCGGGCATTTCGGTGGTTGGGCTTACAAGTTATATTACCGGGTTGCAAGATATTAAAACGGGCATTACGCTGTTGGGTTTGGTGTTATTTCTGTTGCCGTTGTTGCGCTTTGGGCAATGGGCGAGCTTGCAGTATAGGTTGTTGTATTTAGCGTCTGCGCTTGTGTGGGTTGTCATTTTTAATCACATGGCGGAGTCTCCCACATTTATAATTGCGGTAGCTGGTGTGGCACTTTGGTATTTTTCACCGAGGGCAAATTTTAGCTTGTATCATTGGCGCACGGTACTAATGGTGTTGGTTTTTGTGTTTACTTCCTTATCGGTCACGGATATTTTTCCGGCTGATTGGCGTCGATATTTTTTAGTGCCTTATTCTTTAAAGGTGCTGCCCGTAATTATTGTTTGGGTGTGCTTATTGGCTGAGCAATTAGTGGCTACTTTTCATAAAAAGTTACCCGTTGATGCGCTTCAATAATACCCCAACGACGTAGGCAAATATTAATTCCTTGCATGTGCTCTTTGCCATAAATATCATCTTTGCTCCACATCATCATATTGCACCGATAAGGTAATTGGATAATCGTATCTCGGCTATTTTGCATTTCGTATAGTTGCCCTTGTTGGCAATAGTTTGCTTGCCTTTCTACATCTCTATCTGCCCAGAGAAAAATACCGATGAAGAGTAATAGCCCAACGGTATAAATTTTCCAAGATGTATTTTTCAGTGCCCAAAATATTTTATACGTAGTAAAAAATAAAAGGAAACATACGCCCAAGGTAACCGGAATAAATGTATCATACCGAATAATATACTCACGGTAAGATCGATAACCACCCAACGGCAATAGCAAAATATAGATAGCACAAAAAGCCAACACAAAATAAATAATGGGCTTAAGCTGCTGCCAACTCAATGTTTTTGTACGCAAAATAATCCAACAATTAATAACCGTAAATAGCAACAGATAGCTCCATGCCAACTTGATCGTCATGATTCTGAAGAATCCTTTGAGTAGTAAAAAATAACGTTCGGCAAGTGGTTTGTACAGGCTGGATTCGCTATTGAACCGGCTAACATAAAAAGCATATAAACAGCATACTATGAAAAATAAAATTTGTAGGAGTAGCGATTTATTCTTTTTGATACTGAAAAAAGGATTTTTAATAAATACACCACCAATGTAAAGTATAAAAAATATAAAGATAATTGGCTGAATTAATACACTACTAAAACTTAGCAATGCGGCGGCGGGTATCATTAAAATATTCTGCCAAGTTTTTACTGAATAATTCTGGCTGACTTCATTTTTGTAAAAAGGTAAAAAATAAATAAGCAACAACAAGACGGGCAGTGCATAACAAAACACATAAGAAATAGACCGATCAATAATACCAATACAATCATAAAAACCATTATACTGAATCATAACCGAGGCTAGTAAACCGATAATGGCAAACTTTCTATAACTAAATTTCTCTGCGCCTTTGGCATACTGAAAAGCTAAAAAAATAAACAGCAAATGGGTACCCATTACCAGCGCCGTAGATGTGTAATAAATGCTGTGCACTTTATCTTTTACTACAGCATTTACCACGGCATAGCCTTTATCAAACCACTGAATTACACTTTCATGCGTGGTAAAACGCGCCGCGCCAGGGTATTCTTTTTTTTGCGTAATGGCTTGCCAACCAATGGGATCATTACGCACATCCTCATACCATCTGAAAGGGGCTGCCATACGGGGCAAGTCTCCATCGAGCGTCAAATTGGAATAATGATAATTGGATTGCACAAAATCAACCATTAAAAAAAGTAGAAATAAAATCCAACAATGCCGACGAAAAAAACTGTAATTGCTATTCATAATACATACCACACAAATTTAGGGTAACCGCTTTAGTGTAGTACCATTCTTTTAAAGTTTTCATAATACTATAATTTTCTCCAACGCTCGGCGTTAATCTTACGTTCTTAGTTCGTCTTTAAAATTGTAATCCAAAAAAAATGAATGCCCAACTAAATAAACAGTTTGATAGTAGTACTAACAATTGGTTGGTATTTTTTTTCTGTGTGTATGCGCTGTTCGT